>NZ_JADRHM010000031.1 GCF_018205345.1 Fusobacterium sp. DD2 | reverse complement strand
TTTGTCATAAATAAATTGACTTTTGTATGAAAAAACAGTAAAATTAGACGTGTTTTTAGAGTTGTATAAAATAATTACAGAATAGTGAATAATTATTTCACTTTTCAGTATGTAAACAATCTAAAAAAGGAAAATGTAATAATATATAGCACTCTTTTTATCTTTAATATTCTTTTATAGAATTCAAAAGACAGAATTAGTACATATTTTTTCAAAAAACAATTGACAAAGAGTTGAAAAAAGAGTACTCTATAAATGAATGAAATATAGCTTGGGAGATGTGGAGGCGCTATTCTACCTTTTAGGAGACTAAAAGCGTTTTTTTAATCCCAAGTTTTTTTATTATAAATTCGATTATCAACAAATAGATGGTAACACATGATATTTGCTATAAGAGAATCAAACTAAACATTATACGGAGGCTTATGATGACTAAGAATTTTGCACATCGTGGATTTAGTGGCAAATATCCGGAAAATACTATGCTTGCTTTTGAAAAAGCTATAGCAGAGGGAGTAGACGGTATTGAGCTAGATGTACAGCTTACAAAAGATGGAGAAGTAGTAATAATCCATGATGAGACTATTGACCGTACTACAAATGGAAAAGGATATGTAGTAGAGTATACTTATGAAGAATTATCTAAATTTGATGCTTCATATATTTATACTGGGAAAATGGGATTTAATAAGATTCCAACACTGAGAGAATATTTTGAACTTGTTAAAGATTTAGATATTGTAACAAATATTGAATTAAAAACAGGAATAAATGAGTATCTTGGTATTGAAGAGAAAGTATGGGATATGATTAAAGAATTTGGTCTTCAAGATAGAATTATCATATCAAGCTTTAATCATTTTTCAGTAATGAGAATGAAAAAATTAGCTCCAGAAATGAAATATGGATTCCTTTCAGAGGACTGGATTATAGATGCTGGAAAATATACACATTCTCATGGGGTACAATGTTATCACCCAAGATTTAACAATTTGATTCCAGAAGTTATAGATGAGCTAAAATCTTATGGATTGGAAATAAATACTTGGACAGTTAACAAAGAAGAGGATATGAGATATCTTATATCTCACGGGATAGATGCAATAATTGGTAACTATCCAGATTTAGCTAAAAAGATAATAATGGAAAAATAAACTTAATAAATTTTGGAGGAAACGACAACAATGATAGACAATTTAGAATTAATATTAACTACTTTAAATAAATGGCTGTGGGGAAGATGGCTTGTATATATACTATTATCACTTGGAGTATTATACACTTTCACAAATGGATTTGTACAATTTAGACATTTTAAATTTATCATAAAGAAAACTTTAATCGATTCATTTAAAAATAGAAATGTTGACAGAGGTTCTGGTTCACTTTCAACATTTAAAGCAATGATGGTTACACTTGCTGGAAACGTTGGTGGAGGAAACGTAGTTGGAATTGCTACAGCTATAGCAGCTGGAGGAATGGGAGCAGTATTCTGGATGTGGGCAGCAGCTTGTTTTGGAATGGCTCTTAAATACGGAGAGATTGTATTATCACAACTATATCGTGGTAAAGACTCTGAAGGAAATCTTCTAAGTGGTCCTATGTACTATATTAGAGATGGACTTAAAGCACCATGGCTTGGAGTAGTTATTGCAATACTTATGTGTGTTAAAATGATGGGAGCAAACTTAGTTCAATCTAATACAATTTCTGGTATATTAGCTTCAAACTACAATGTACCTACATGGATAACAGGAATTATTTTAATATGCTTCCTACTTACAATTATATTAGGTGGATTAAAGAGAATTGCTAACCTTGCAACATCTTTAGTACCTTCTATGTCAATATTTTATATAATTGTTGGAATATTGGTTATAATATTAAACATTCAAGAAGTTCCTAATATCATAAGAGAGATATTTACAGAAGCTTTCTCATTTAAAGCAGTAGCTGGAGGAACTGGTGGAGTAGTAATAGCAAAAGCTATGCAATTTGGTATTGCACGTGGAATGTATTCAAATGAAGCTGGAGAAGGAACAGCACCATTTGCACATGGTTCAGCAATGGTTGATCACCCTTGTGAAGAGGGAATTGCTGGAGTAACAGAAGTATTTGTTGATACTATAGTAATATGTACAATTACAGCATTGGTAGTAGGAGTAACAGGAATTTATAAAACTGATACAGCTCCAACAGTTATGGCAATTACAGCATTTGGAACTGTATGGAGTCCATTAAAACACGTTGCTACATTTGCACTTTTAATTTTCTGTTTCACAACTTTAATGGGACAATGGTTTAACGCAGCAAAAAGTTTTACTTATGCATTTGGACCTAAAGTTACTGATAAAGTAAAATATGTATTCCCATTTTTATGTATAGTTGGAGCAGTTACAAAAATAAACCTTGTATGGACAATTCAGGATTTAGCTATGGGACTTGTTATAATACCTAACTTAATTGCACTTATAATTTTATTCCCTCAAGTAGCAAGAGAAACTAAGGATTATTTTTCAAATCCAAAATTTTATCCAGGAGCAAAAAAAGCTGAAGGATGTTCTGCAAATGCAGAAGAATGC
Source organism: Fusobacterium sp. DD2 (assembly GCF_018205345.1). Taxonomy (NCBI): domain Bacteria; kingdom Fusobacteriati; phylum Fusobacteriota; class Fusobacteriia; order Fusobacteriales; family Fusobacteriaceae; genus Fusobacterium; species Fusobacterium sp. DD2. Next base: position 21,399 of record NZ_JADRHM010000031.1, on the reverse strand, counting down.
TTAGTAACACAAGAAAAGAAAGATTAATTTAAGCTATTTAGATAAAGGCTAAAAGTATCTGCATCACTGAAGTACAGTACTTTTATCAGATGGCTTTAAAATAGAGGAGTCGTGAGAATATGAATACTTTCAGTGATGTTTTAACTTTACAGGAAATCTGCATTAGAATCTTGATGTCAATCTTTATTGGTGGAATAATAGGTTATGAACGTGGACATCAAAATAGACCAGCAGGTTTTAGAACACATATATTAGTGTGCTTAGGAGCAGCTATCGTATCAATGGTTCAAGATCAATTGAGAATCAATCTTCATAATTATACATTACAATTTCCAGAAGTTGCACAGGTTATGAAAACTGACCTGGGAAGAATTGGAGCACAGGTAGTTAGTGGTATCGGATTTTTAGGTGCTGGAACAATAATGAGAGATAAAGGAGTTATTGGAGGACTTACTACTGCAGCATCAATTTGGACAACTGGGTGTGTTGGATTAGGAATAGGTTGGGGATTTTATAATATTGCAATACCAGCGGTAATTGCAGTTATAATAGTTCTTGTAATTCTAAAAAAATTAGAAGTTATCTTAATAGAGAGAAAACATATAGTAAAAGTTGAAGTTCATTTTAAACCAGATGCAAATTTAGGACAGGCAATGGTAAAAAATTATGAAAAATTAAAAGAACTTAATGTTCAACTAAAAAAACTTGATAAAAGTTATGATAACAGAGTAGCAACTTATACTCTTCTTGTTCCTAAACAAATGAATCAATTTGATATAGTTACTCAGCTGTCTCTATGTGAATGTGTAGAACAGGTGCATGTATAAAAATAAACTCTCCCAGAGATGGGAGAGTTTTTATATATGTGAAAATATTTAATTTAGTGTTATAATTATAGTATAGAAAGGTTTTATAGTGAAGCATAGGCACTTTTTTCAAAATAATGAGCATCATCACCGTTTATGTATAACACTGTACCACCTTTAATATAGTCGATGACTTCTTTTGAAATATTGCTTGGAATAGCCGGACAACCGAGGCTTCTTCCAAGGAAACCATATTTATCAATAAATTCTTTTGTTGCATAATCTGCACCATGCACTACAATATTTCTTTTAAGTGCATTTGAATTTATTCCAGGTTCCAGACCATTAAGTCTTAGAGAGTATCCATTATTTCCTTCATAAGATTCTGATGTAAGATAAAATCCTAGAGAACTTTGATATGAATTCGCAATATTTGAAAATTTTACAGCATCTACTACACCTGAATTTTTCCCGTGAGAAACATATGTGGAATAGTCGACTTTTTTACGATTTAGATCAATTACGAAAAATCTTTCTTCATTTGAGGGTTTAGCAAAATCCACAATTGTAATTGTTCCTTCTTTTTTATTCTGGATTTTATTATACCCTTTAATAGCTTTATGAAAGGTTGAATAAGTAAGTTTATTCTGAATATGTAATTGATTATATAGATTTTTAATCTGTCGATCAGTTTTAAATGTTTCACCAAATGCCAGTGAGCTTAGTAAAGTTAAACCTAAAAGCACTTTTTTTATCATATGTTACCCACTCCTTAACTTGAAAAGCTTTTACTAAATTATATTTTTTTTTGGTACAAATGTCAATAAGAAAGAGAATGTCTTAGGAGGTACTTTATGTTTTTAAAGGAAATGAGAATTATAAATTGGCAATGTATAAAGAGTACAGTTATAAATTTTGAAAATCTGATGCTGTTTATAGGTCAGAGTAACAGTGGTAAATCAAGCATAATGTCAGCTATTATGTATTTTTTAAATCATAGAGGTTTAAGAAGTAGAGATTTTAGAAATGGTGAGCTATATCTTCAGGTTGAGGGAAGATTTTATAATAGAAAGAGAGAAAAGTTTAGTGTCCATGGAGAAAAGGTAAACTATAAAAATTTCTGGATAAAAGTATATCAGAGATTAGGGCATGGGCCAAAATATTACTGTAGATATACTAATGAGTGGATTGAAATATCAGAGGACGAGTATATTACAATAGTTAAAATGACGCCAGTTCTGTTTATTCCTACAGTTTCTGAACTTGAAGAGACTGAGTTTTTTATACGTAATCTTTTAGATAATCTGGACGTGAGAAATATAGAGGAAAATGAATCATTTAGAAAGATAAATCGTATTTTTAATGAGCTTCAAAGGGATTATACGAGCCATGGATTATATAGAAATCTTATATTTGAAATAATCTGTGAAATTTCAGCTCAATCAGAAAAAGCAAAAAGAGCAATTTTAGAAGATACAATACTTATATATGAAGAGCCAGAATTATATCTGCATCCTCAAAGAGAGAAAGAACTATTCCATTGTTTAAGCAGTATATGCAAGTTGGGAGGTCAGGTATATGTAACAACACACTCAAGTAATTTTGTGAGTCTGGATCATTATAGATCTATCTGTATAATCAGAAAAGAGAAAAAACGTGGAACAAAAGCTTTTCAATTTAGAGGAAAACTATTCCATGATGATGAGATAAAAAATTTCAATATGAACTATTGGATTAATCCTGACAGAAGTGAACTTTTCTTTGCCAAGAAAGTGATATTAGTTGAAGGACAGACAGATAAAATAGTTTTAGGTTATCTTGCTAAGAGATTGGGAATATTTAAATATGACTACTCTATAGTTGAATGTGGTAGTAAAAGTTTGATACCTCAATTTATAAAACTTCTAAATATTTTCTCTATTCCATATATAGCAGTGTATGACAAAGATAATCACCTTTGGAGAAGCCCTGAAGAGTTGGAAAATTCAAATAGAAAAAATCAGACTATTCAAAATTGTATAAATAAAAATATAGGTAGTTATGTAGAATTTGAAAATGATATTGAAGAAGAGATCTATTCAGAAAACCGTGAGAGAAAAAATTATAAGAACAAACCTTTTTATGCATTGAAAACAGTAAGTGTGAAGGATTATAAACTACCTGGAAGACTGGAAAATAAAGTAAGAAAAATATTTGAATAATAAAGAAAGTGAATAGAAACTATTTATTGCATAGATATTAATTTATTTGAATATTCCGATTATTAATAATCAGGAAAAGGGTTATTGACAAAAAGCGAAATATTTACTACAATATACGTCAGTTAAATAAACACCTGGTTATTTAATAAAGGAAGTGAGTTAAAATCTCACAGAGGTTAAATAATTATAAAAGAGACAAAAGTCACAATTTTGACAAAAACAGACTTTCCATTAAGATGGAGCCTTTATTCTATTTTCTTGGAAAGTTTTTTTATTTATTTCAGGAGGTATAAATGTATAATTATTTTATTGAAGGCGGAGCTATGATGTGGCTTCTAGCTGTTTTATCTATATTGGGATTGGGGACTATTTTAGAGAGAATTAGTTATTTTCTTTTACATGAAAAGAAGACAACTAAGGAGTTTAAAGATAATATTATAAAATTGGTAAGAGAGCATAAAGAGGATGAAGCTATCGCTCTTTGTGACACTGTTAATAACTCTGTATCAAGAACTATAAAAGCTATTTTACTTGCATATAAAAATGAAAATGATCTATATGAAAGTAAGGAAAAATTGATGAAAGAAAAAGCTTTGGAGCAGATTGAAGTATTGGAAAAAAGACTTTCAATCTTAGGAGTAGTAGCATACATCTCTCCTATGGCTGGACTTTTAGGAACTGTTCTTGGAATGATTAAATCATTTAAAGCAATAGCTTTACAGGGAGCTGGGGATCCAAATGTAGTTGCAAATGGTATATCAGAAGCTCTGGTTACAACTGCTGCAGGACTATTAATAGCAATTCCAGCTATTATTGCATACCATACTTTTAATAGAAAAGTAAATAAGATAATGTTAGAGATAGAAAAGACTTCAACAGCATTGATTAATATAAAAGATAGAGGAGATGAAAAAAGATAATGAGAGAACTTCAGAGAAGTAAAGGGATGATAAATCCAGATTTGACACCTCTCATAGACGTTGTATTTCAACTTTTAATCTTTTTTATGCTTGTAACAACATTCAGTCAGTATACAAAATTTGATATGAATCTTCCACAGTCAAATGTTCAGGCTGCTGATAAGATAGAGACAGAAGTGGAACTTATAATAGATAGAAATCAAAATTATTTTATAAAGACTGGAGATACATCTATTGAAATAACTAAAGAGAATTTAGTTGAAAAGGTAAGAGAGGTAATGGAAGGCCGTAAAGACCGTGTTTTAGTAATAAGTGCTGATAAAGATCTGAGATATGAAGTTGTTATTGAAACTATGGGACAGGTTAAAAATGCAGGAATAGAAAAAATAGAGATTAATACTATAAAGTAGGTGATAGAAATGAAATTTTATATACTTTCTTTTATCCTGCATATAATTGTTATTTTTTCTGTATTTCAGTGTTCTGCACCTGAGGGAAAGATAGTAGACAGTAAGAATGTAACTGTTTATTTAAATGAACTTAATATGGGTCCTGCTCAGGCTCCTCCTGCTTTACATCAGGAAAAGAAAGAGGAAAAAAAGGAAGAGGTAAAGCCTAAGAAAAAGAAGACCATTAAAAAAGAGGAGAAGAAAAATCCAAAGAGAGTAAAAGCAGTTAAAGAGGAAAAAATTCAAGATACAAAAGAGGAATCTGTAGAAGAAGAGACAGTTTCCGCTCCATCAAATCCATTCTCAGGGATGGGTGTAGAAGGAGGAACCTATGTTGGAGACCAGAAGAATATGGGAGGATTTGGATATCAAATTAGAAGAGAAGTGGATCCAAAATACCCTATGATGGCTAAAAAAGTAGGTTTCAAAGATGAAGTTGTAATAAAAACTAAATTTTTAGTAGGACTGGATGGAAAAGTAGAGAAAGTTATATTTTTAGATAACTTTGAAAGATATGGGTTCCATAAAGAAGTAGAAAAAGCGTTATATAAATGGGAGTTTGCTCCTATTATATATCATGGAAAACCAATAAAAATGTATTTTTATAAAGATTTTAGATTTAATGTAAAAAATGGATAGTTTAAAGAGAGGATATTATATGAAGAAAATACTGGTAATACTATTTACTGTTCTCCTGTTTATAACATCTTTTGGGGAAAGTCAATATAAGCACATAGCCTCATTAAATCTTAGCAGTGATGAGATGTTAACAGCTTTAGTAGCACCTGAAAGAATAGTTGGACTCTCTGGAAAAATAAGTGAAGATAAGGATATGTCAAATATTCCTGAAATTGCTAAAAAATTTCCAAAGATAGAGAAAAATCTTGAAACACTTTTAAGTCTTAATCCTGATCTTGTTGTTGGAGCAGATTGGATTGATTCAAGCTATCTTCAGAGTATAAAAGATGCTGGAATAGATGTATATATCTATAAAACTCCTAAAACTTATGCAGAGCAAAAGAAGATTATATTAGATCTTGCTAAAACTGTTGGAGAGGAAAAAAAGGGAGAAGAGATAGTTAATGATATGGATAGAAGAGTTAAAAAAGTGCAGGAGAAAATAAAAGCACTTGGACTTCAGTACAAGCCTAAAGTGATGCTTTATACTCCATATGAAACAACAAGTGATGAGAATACAAGCTTTAATGATCTTGTAAAATTAATTGGAGGAGTTAATCCAGTAGTTGGTAGTGGAGTAAATAGTTTTCAAAAGATATCTAAGGAGAAAGTAATTGAACTGGATCCTGATGTGATAATTGTTCCTGTGTGGTCAAATAATCTAGATAATGACAAATTTTTTGATTATCTTTTAAAAGATTCAAGTTTTAGAGATATGAATGCAGTAAAAAATAAAAATATATATGGAATTCCGTATAAAAAATTATCACCAACTTCACAATATATGATAGGTGGTATAGAAGAAATGGCAAAGGTCGTTTATCAGTTGGAGGATTAATAATGTTTAAAAAAGGAAAATTTAATATAATTATTTCCTTAATGTTAATTGGAATTATACTAATTTCGTTATTTTATGGAGCTGTAAAAGTTCCATTGCCAGATATATTAAAAATAATTGTAAATAAGATATTTAGAACAGATTTTGAAATATCGAGAAAAAACTTTACTTCAATAGTTTTTTATGTACGTTTTCCCAGAGTGATGTGTGCTACATTAGTAGGTGGTGCTTTGGGAATATGTGGGTGTGCAATACAGAGTATGCTTAAAAATCCAATAGCAGATGCTGGAATAATTGGAATATCAAGTGGTGCAAGTTTAGGAGCTATAATTGCAATAGCAACAGGAATAACTACTAAATTTATATTTGGTATGCCAATTCTTGCAATAATTTTTGCTCTTTTAATAGCTGGAATAATTTATAGATTTTCAGTGATTAGAGGTAAGGCAGATTCAATACTTTTGGTATTATCAGGAATTGCTATAAGCAGTTTTGTTGGTGCTATCTCAGCATTTATACTTACATCATTGGTAGATTCTCAAATAAAAGAGTATCTTTTTTGGTCAATTGGGAATTTAAGTGGTTTGAGATGGGAACACTTTTATTATGGAGTAGGGCCAGTATTGCTATTGAGCCTAATTCTTATGAGTTATGGGAAAGAACTGAATATCTTACTTTTAGGAGATGAAGAGGCTAAATCTGTAGGAGTAAATATTAGAAAAACCAGAAGAAAAATATTGGCAGTAGTTGCATTTCTAACATCTGTAGCTGTATGTATTGCTGGAAACATAGGATTTGTTGGACTTATTGTTCCACATATTTTAAGAAAAATCATTGGGTCGGATAATAGAAAACTTCTAAAAAGTTCATTTTTAGCAGGAGCATTTTTTCTTGTTTTAAGTGATCTGGTATCGAGAATTGCACTGGCACCAAAAGAGATAAGTGTAGGAATAATAACTTGTCTTATAGGAGCACCATATTTTATATATCTGATTATGAAGATTCGTAGTGAGGGTAGGGGAATATGAGAGAGAAAAGATTAGAAGTAAGAGATATTTCCTTTGAAAGAAATGGAAAAAAGATATTGAAAAATATATCTTTTGATATGTACAGTGAAGAGATAGTTGGGGTAATTGGACCAAATGGTTCAGGGAAAACTACTCTTCTTAAGACACTTAACAATATAAATGAAAAAAACAGTGGAACAATAAAAGTGAAGGGAAAGGATATATCAGAGTTTGAGGATAAAGAACTTGCTAGAAATATATCATTTATGAATCAGAATACAAATATTGGTTTTGATTTTCCATGTATAGATGTTGTTGTATTAGGTAGATATCCATATCTTGATAAATTTCAGGAATATTCTAAAAAGGATATGGAGATAGCAAGAAAATATATGGAGCTTACAAATACTTTGAAATTTGAGGACAAGTCTATTTTAAGCCTTTCAGGTGGTGAAAGGCAGAGGGTATTATTTGCTAAGACCTTGACACAGGAAGCTCAGATAGTACTATTAGATGAGCCCACAGCCAGTCTTGATATGAAATATGAAGATGAGATATTTAGAATATTGCAGGGAGTAAAAGAAGAGGGAAAATCAATAATTGCCATAATTCATAATCTAAGAACTGCGATAAAATATTGTGATAGACTTATTTTACTTTCAGAGGGAGAAATAATACAGTGTGGAACCCCTGAAGAGGTTATTACTGAGGAAAATCTAAAGAAAATTTATAATATAGATGTGAGAGTATACAAAAATAGCATCAATAACAGACTTGATTTTTGTACTCTATAAAAGGAGATACAATGTATAAACTGCTTAATATGTGTGATTTTTCATCTTTAGATGAAATTAGTGAAAATATGGAATATTATAAGGATAGATATAATTTTGATGGATTTGAAATGATAAAGTTTACAGATAAAAATCTTATCTCTCTTAAAGATAGTATTAAAGGGTATCATTTAAGATTTTTTCCATGCTGGGTAGATCTGTATAGAGAAAATTATAAAAAACTTTATTCTGAATTGGAAACTGAAGAAAATATAAGAGATCTGTGTGGTGGTACTACTAAAAAAGAGCTTATGGAGTACTATGAAAAAGAACTTGAAAGAGCAAGTGAATTAGAAACTGAATATATTGTATTTCATCCTTGTAATATCTATATTAAAGAGAGTATGCACTATAATTTTGAATACTCAAATATGGAAGTTTTACAGGAAGTTGTAAATTTTATAAATGAGTTATTTAAGGGAAGAAAGTTTAAATTTACTCTTCTTTTGGAAAATTTGTGGTGGCCAGGATTAAGGCTTGATAATTATGAAGAAGCAGACTATCTTATGAAAAATATCAATTATTCTCCTAAAGGATTTCTATTAGATACTGGACATATGCTCAATAATAATCTGGATTTAAAAAGTTCTGAGGCAGGGATAAGTTATATTAAGGATAATCTAAAAAAACTTGGAGAATACAAGAATAAGATTTATGCTGTACATCTTAATTTTTCAATGTCAGGAGAGTATGTTAAAAGGGAATGTATAAAACATAATAATATAACACTTGATGAGGCTATGGGAAAAGTATACCCACATATATCAAAAATAGATTCGCACCAGGCTTTTGAAAATGAAAAAATAGTAGAGATTTTAAATGAGCTTCCATTAAAATATGTAATATATGAATTTATCTCAACAGATAAAGAGGATTTAAATAGAAAAATAGAGATACAGGATAACTGTATTGCAGGTTTATAAAAAGGAAAAAGCTGACTCGCAAATAATTGCAAGCCAGCTTTTTAATATGTTATAAAAAGAGTTATACACTTATTAATTGAAGTGTTACCTCAGCATAACCTATATTACTATCATTATACTATATTTAATAGATATTGCAATAAAAAATTAAAAAAAAATTCAAATATCCAGTTTAATGAAAATTATTTTCAATTTTATATTTATTTTGCAACTTGGAACAGTCTATGTTCATTTTCAAGGTCAAGATAGAAGTTTTTAATATTCTTTTGCATTCCTGCATTTTTGTATGGATATACAATAACAAACATAGGTACATCTTCTTGAATTATATTTTGTGCTTCTTTATAATACTTATTTCTAACTTCCTGATCAGTGGTTGTTCTTCCATCATCTAGTAGCTTATCCATTTTTTTGTTAACATAGAAAGTTCTATTTCCAGCACTTCCTAGATTTGATGAGTGGAATAGTGCATATAGACAAACATCACAGTCAGGAGATGAAGTCCATCCAAGTAGAAACATATCTTGTTCTCCTCTTGCTAATTTATCAAGATAAGCACCCCATTCAAGAACTTCAACTTCAAGGTCTATTCCAATTTGTTTAAGTTGATCTTGTAAAATAACAGCAGTATCTTTTCTAATATTAGTATCATTAAGTGATATTTTTGCTTTAAATCCATTTGGATATCCTGCTTTAGCTAAAAGTTCTTTAGCTTTTTGTAAATTTATGCTATATTGTTTTGCATCTTTATCATATCCTGGAACACCAGCTGGTACTGGTGAATTTGCAGGAGTTGCAGCACCTAAATATACAGCATTTATAATGCTTGGAACGTCTATTGCATAAGCAATTGCCTGTCTAACTTCTTTTTTGTTAAAAGGTTCTTTTTGAGTGTTGAATCCTAAATAATTAATACCTATAGATGGGCTTTCAACAAGTTTTAAATTTGAGTTTGATTTTACATAGTTTATATCAATAGGTTCAATGTCATAAGCTATATCCACTTCTTTAGTTTCAAGTGCTATGGTTCTATTTGTTCCCTCAGTTATAACTCTGAAAATAAGATTTTCAGTTGCAGGTTTTCCACCAAAGTAATCAGGATTTGCCTTTAATATTATTCTGTCTCCTGATCTCCATTCCACAAATTTGTAAGGTCCTGTACCAATAGGATGTTGTGCGTAGTTGTCTCCTGCTTCTTTTACAGCTTTTTCATTTAAGATTGCACTACCTTTATGAGCCAGATATCCTAAAAGTGGACCAAAAGGCTTTTTAGTTGTGATCTCTACAGTATAATCATCTAAAGGTTTAATTTGATCGATATCTTTGTAAAATGTCATTATAGCTGGTGATTTTTTAGCTCTTTCCAATGAAAAAACAACATCTTTTGATGTAAAAGGTTCCCCATTGTGAAACTTAACATTTTTTCTAAGGTGTAATATTAAAGTAAGGGGATCTTTCTGTTCCCATGATGTTGCCAGTCCAGGAACAAGATTTCCATTTTTATCCCTTTGTACCAGAGTATCATAAATATGTAGATAAACTCTATGAGAAGGAACATCATTAGAAGCACCTGGGTCCAGACTTTTTATATCTGCTCCCTGAGCAACAATTAAAGTATTATTATCAAATGCAAATGATGTTGAAAATAAGGCTAGAAATAATAACAGAACTGATGTTAATAAAGTGAAAAATTTTTTTTTCATACAATCCTCCCTTTGTTGATGTTATATAGTTAGTAAAATTATACTATATTTTTCTAGTATTTCAATAACTATTCAAAAATAAAATAATATTTATTTTTAAAAATATGGTGATACTGTTTAAATAAGAAGTCTGTATAAAAATATAGATAAAATTATATTAATTATGTTATAATATAACAATATCGAATAAAGATGTATAGAAGGAGATTATTGATGGAGATTATTAGTAAAGACAAACCAAAAGGAAAAGCATACTCTAAAAATAAAAAAATGAAGAAAGCAAAAAGATTGCTGGAAGAGAAAAAATTTAAACGTTTAACTGAAAATAAAAGAAAAAATGCTGAAAATAGAAAAGAAAAAGCTATTCAAAGGGAAAATGAGGAAAAAATAAGAGAGGTAGTATTAAAAGATTACAATAAAGGAATGTTTATTGTCATTATTGATGGAAAAGAGGAGAAAAGGGCTCCAATATTTGATAAAAGCCTAGTTACAAAGAAAAATATTACTGATGAATTTTATAATATTCAAATAAAACTATATGGAGATAATTATAAAATATCAATGTTAAAAGGATATAACGAGGTAAAAGAGGAGTTAATCTGGAAGATATCTGAAGATTTATAGGAGGGGAAGTTATGAATCTAACAGCAGTTTTTACAAGTACATTGACACTTATTGCAATTTTGAATCCCTTTGGTAATGTACCACTTTTTATTGGTATGACTGAAGGAATGGATAAGGAGAAGAAGACTAAAATATTAAATGTTGTAGTATTGACAGCTTTTTTAATAACTTTGATATTCAGCCTTGTTGGTAATTTTTTAATGACAAAATTTTATCAAATAGGTATGGATGAGCTTAAAATGGCTGGAGGACTTATACTTATAGTTATTGCTACTAAAAATATAATTTTTCCAGAGACAGAGAAGGAAAAAAGTGATGCTGTAAGTTTTGATGAACAGATAAAAAAAGCGATAATTCCTATGGCATTTCCAATGTTAGTTGGACCAGGAGTACTTACTACTACACTTATTACAAGGTCTCAATATGGGGTGGTAGTAGATATGCTTGCTATAGTTTTTGCATTTATAGTAATCTATTTTATCTGCTGGCTTGGGAACTATATTGAAAGGATAGTTGGAAAACTAGTTCTTTATATTTTGTCAAGAGTGATGCAGATTTTTATACTGGCATTGGGATTTAGAATATTTTTTGCTGGTTTATTTGAAGCGTTAAAGATATATAAAGGGTAATTAAAATTATTGAATAAGAGAGATTTTGTGATATACTAATATTTAGCGACAAAAGGGTAAATATTGTGATGATATTTACCTCTTTATTTTTTTAGAGGAATTTTAAAATAGGTGAAAGAATGGGTAAAATTAGAATTAAATCTTTAGTTTCATTAACTATTCCAATTTTCTTCGAATTGCTTTTAATAACAATAGTTGGAAATGTGGATACAGTTATGTTAGGTCATTACAGTGATGAAGCAGTAGGTGCAGTGGGAGGAATAAGCCAGATTCTTAATATTCAGAACTCAATTTTTGGATTTATAAATCTTGCTACAAGTATACTGTGTGCACAATTTATTGGTGCCAAAAACAGGAAAAGGGTGCAGGAAGTAATTACAGTAGCCCTTTTATTAAATCTTATATTGGGACTTGTATTAGGTGCCATATATGCAGTTGGATGGAAATTTATACTCAAGATGATACAACTTCCAACAGAACTTATATCTGTAGGAAAAGTTTATTTTCTATTAGTTGGAGGATTATGTGTATTTCAAGCATTAACCTTAACTTGTGGTGCTGTTATGAAAAGTCATGGAAATCCTAAACAGATGTTATATGTAAATATAGGTGTAAACCTTTTAAATATAGTTGGTAATGGTATGTTTATATTTGGATGGCTTGGTATGCCAATACTTGGACCTACAGGAGTAGGGATATCTACAGTGGTATCAAGAGCTATTGGTTGTGTTGTAGCATTTTTTGTTATGAGCAGATACTGTAATTTTAAATTCAGAAGAAAATTTCTACAGCCATTTCCATTTCATGTAATAAAAAATATTTTATCAATAGGAATTCCTACAGCTGGAGAAAATATAGCTTGGAACTTTGGACAGGTTATCATCATGTCTTTTGTAAATACAATGGGTCCAGTTATGATAACTTCACGTACTTATCTGATGCTCCTTGCAAGTTTCGTTATGACTTTCTCAATTGCATTGGGACAAGGTACAGCTATTCAGGTTGGTCAGCTTGTAGGAGCACATGAGACTGAAAGAGCTTATGGAAAATGTTTAAAGAGTCTTTACCTTTCTATAGTTTTAGCATTTTCTGTAAGTTCAATGGTATTTTTATTTAGGCATAGCATAATGAATTTCTTTACACAGAACCCAGAAATTATAAATGCTTCTGTAAAAATATTTCCTTTTATGATATTTTTGGAAGTTGGAAGGGTATTTAATATTGTTATTATAAACTCACTTCATGCTGCTGGGGATATTAAGTTTCCAATGTTTATGGGAATTATTTTTATATTTATAGTAGCTGTACCATTTTCATATATTTTAGGAATAAGTTTTGGAATGGGACTTGTTGGAATTTGGATAGCAAATGCTCTAGATGAGTGGTGCAGAGGTTTTGCAATGCTGTTTAGATGGCGTTCTCGTAAATGGCAGAATAAGAGTTTTATTTAAACTATTGATTTTTTCTAAAAAAAATTGTATTATTTACTTGGCTAGTAAATAATTATGAGGTTGGTATATATGATTTTTCAAAGAACAGAACTTTTAATAGGATATGAAAATCTTGAAAAACTAAAATCTTCTCACGTACTTGTATTTGGAGTAGGGGGAGTTGGAGGATATGTTGTAGAGGCACTGGTGAGATCTGGTGTTGGAGAGATTTCCATTGTAGATTTTGATACTATTGATATCACAAATTTAAATAGACAGATAATAGCACTTCAAAGCACAGTTGGAAAATTAAAAACTTCTGTGATAAAGGAGAGAGCTAAGGATATAAATCCAGATATTATAATACATGAATATCCAATTAAATTTTCAAAAGATAAGATAGACGAGATTTTTCAAGGGAAAAATTATTCCTATATAGTAGATGCAATAGACTTAGTAACTAATAAACTTGATATTATAACTATTGCAAATGAGAGAAAAATACCTGTAATCTCTTCAATGGGAACTGGAAATAAAATTAATCCAACAATGTTGGAAGTGGCAGATATAAATAAAACCTCTGTTTGTCCATTAGCACGTGTAATGAGAAAAGAACTAAAGAATAGAGGGATAAAAAAATTAAAAGTTGTATACTCTAAGGAAAATCCAAGAAAACCTAACAATAATGAAGGAAGCAGAGAGAAAAAAGTCAATGTTGGAAGTGTTTCATTTGTTCCTTCAGTTGCAGGGCTTATAATAGCTAGTGAAGTAATAAAAGATTTATGTGATTTATAGGAGGAAAAATGAAAAAAATAGGTATATTTTATGGTACAACTTCAGGTATAACTACAGGAATAGTTGATGAGGTAGAGTACTATCTTAGAAAAGATGATTATGAAGTACATAATGTAGCTGATGGAATTGATACAATGTCAGATTATGAAAACTTGATTTTAGTAACACCAACTTATGGAGTTGGAGAGCTTCAAGTACACTGGGCAAAAATTGCTGACAAAATGAAAACTATTGATTTTACAGGAAAAGTAGTTGGATTGATTGGACTTGGAAACCAATTTGCTTTTGGAGAGTCATTTGTAGGAGCTATAAGAGTGCTTTATGATATTGTTACTAAAAATGGTGGAAAAGTAGTTGGATTTACATCAACTGAAGGATACCGTTTTGAAGAATCAGAAGCAGTTATTGATGGAAAATTTGTAGGACTTGCAATAGATGAAGGAAATCAAGGAGATTACACTCCTGAAAAAATAGAAAAATGGTTAGAAGAGATAAAACCATTATTTAATTAATAAGTAAAAAACCAGGATTTTTAAAATCCTGGCTTTTTTTATTTTAGTAAAACTATTTTATTTTAAGAAATTAAAGAGTTGCTCCTTCTTTCCATAGGTGAAGTTTTTTAGCTGCTTCAATAAGTTCTTCTCTAAAATCAGGGTGAGCAATGCTTATTAATGCTTTAGCTCTTTCAAATCCACTTAGTCCTTTTAGATTTACTTTACCATATTCAGTAACTACATATTGAACGTTAGCTCTTGTGTCAGTAACAATTGAACCGTCAGCTAATGTAGGTCTGATTCTTGATTTTAAAGTTCCATCTTTTGTTTTGTAAGTTGATGATAAGCAGATAAATGTTTTTCCACCTTTTGATAGGTAAGCTCCTAGTACGAAGTCTAGTTGTCCTCCTGCACCACTTATGTGTCTTGAACCAGCACTTTCAGCATTTACTTGTCCAAATAAGTCGATATCAACAGCGTTATTAATTGATACGAAGTTGTCAATGCTAGATACTACTCTTACGTCGTTTACATAGTCAACTGGAGCAGCCATGATTTCTGGGTTGTTATGTAGATATTTGTACATTTCTTCTCCACCAGATGCGAATGTAAATGTTTGTCTTCCTGGGTTGATTGATTTATATTTTCCTGTTATTTTTCCAGCTTTAGCCATTTCAACAAATGCGTCAACATACATTTCTGAGTGAACACTTAGGTCTTTTAAGTTTGATTTAGCAATTAGTGAACCAACTGCTGTAGGCATTGCACCTATTCCTAGTTGGATACAGCATCCGTCTTGTAATTCTTCAACAATTAATTCAGCAACTTTCATGTCAACTTCTGAAGGTGTAGGTGCTGGTAGAATTGCTGGCATAGGGTTTTCTCCTTCAACAACCATATCTACTTCTGAAATATGGATAGTGTTTGAGAATCCTCCTAAACATACTGGCATATTTTCGTTTACTTCAACAATTATATGTTTTGCAACTTCACATACTGCAGCAGAGTGAGAAGGGCTTACGCTGAAGTTGAAATATCCTGATTCATCCATTGGAGTAACTTGCATAATTGCAACGTCAACCTTAGCAGCTCCATCTCTATAGTATCTAGGTACTTCAGAATATCTGATAGGAGAGTAGAATCCTAAACCTTTATCTATTAATTTTCTTTCAATACCACTTGAGTGCCATGAGTACCATGTGAAGTGTTTTTCAGGATGGTCAATTTTGAAAATTTCAGGAACCCATAAAAGAATTCCTCCTCTGATAATTACATTTTCTAAAGATGGCATTCTTTTAGCTAATGCTTTGTCAACAGCTCTGTTTGTAGTTCCGCACCAACCGTAATCGATTTCATCTCCTGATTTTATTACTCCTGCAGCTACTTCTGGAGTAACTAATTTTTCTTTGTACATTTTCTTAAAATCTGTCATTTTACCATACTCCTTTTTCTTTTTTGTAACAATAAATATTTATTGCTTTATATCACATATATTCAATTCTACCACAAAACGAAAAAAATTGTATAATTTTTTATATTATTTTCTAATATGAATTAAAAATTATTTTTTTAGGGTATTTTTTCATCTTTTTTAGTTTTTATTCTTTTTTTTGCTAATGTATCTTTCTTTTGTATATTAAAATAGGTCAATAAATACGTAGATATTTATATATCTCTATTAAAAATATTTTAATACTCTTTTTTAATGTCTCGCTTTATGATATAATTGTATCAGAATATTTTACAGAGGGGGAAATATATGGCAGAATCAAAAGAGATTACTAAGTATAGAAGATATGGTTTATTTCTATATTATCTGTTACAAATAGTAAGAAAAACTCTTAAAATAAAGATTGTTGGCAATGAAAATATAGATACATCAAAAGAAAGCTATATCTTTGCATTCTGGCACAATAAACTATTAGGTCCCACCTTATGTTTAGGAGATATTAAGAAAAAGGCTGTACTTGCAAGTCCTTCAAAAGATGGTGAACTTATATCTGTACCTTTGGAAAAAATGGGATTTGAGATGATAAGAGGATCCTCTGATAAGAACTCTACTGCAAGTCTTATATCGCTAATTAGATATATGAAAAAGGGGTATAATATAGGAACTCCTGTTGATGGACCTAAAGGGCCTGTTTATCAGGTGAAACCAGGAATGATTTACCTAGCACAGAAAGGAAAAAAGTATATAGTTCCTACTGGCACAGCATACAAAAGCAAATGGATTTTTAAAAGGGCTTGGGACAAATTTCAATTTCCAAAACCATTTACCAAAATGGTTTTTTTAATGGGAAAACCTATGGAAGTACCACCAGATGCTGATATTAATGAATATTGTAATAAAATTATGATAGAGCTAAAAAAATTAGATTCAGAAGCAGAAAAATACATTTACAATGGGAGAGGAGAATAACGTGGATAGAGAACAAGAAAAAGAAAAACAAAAAGAATTAGACAAGAGAATTGAAAGATTTAGTAAGAGATTTGAGGAAGAGAACGCTCAAAAAAACTTTTATATCACAACACCAATTTATTATGTTAATGGGGACCCACATATTGGAAGTGCTTACACAACAATAGCAGCAGATACAATGGCAAGATACAAGAAAACTATGGGGTATGATGTATACTTTTTAACAGGAACAGATGAACACGGTCAAAAAATTCAGGAAACAGCTGAGAAAAAAGGATGCACACCTCAAGAGTGGACAGATATTATGGCTCCTAAGTTTAAAGCAATCTGGGAAAAATTAAATATTGATTACTCAGATTTTATAAGAACTACAGAGGAAAGACATAAAAAAGCTGTAAAGAAAATTCTTGAAAAAGTTAATGCAAATGGAGATATATACAAAGGAAAATATTCAGGAAAATATTGTGTTTCATGTGAAACATTTGTGCCTGAAAATCAAGTTGTAGATGGAAATCATTGCCCAGACTGTGGAAAAGAATTAAGAATGGTTGAAGAGGAATCATATTTCTTCAAGATGTCAAAATATCAAGATGCACTACTTAAACATATAGAAACACATCCTGACTTCATATTACCTCGTTCAAGAAAAAATGAAGTAGTTGCATTTATAAAACAAGGACTTCAAGACCTTTCAATATCAAGAAATACATTCACTTGGGGTATACCAATTGAATTTGCTCCAGGGCATATAACATATGTATGGTTTGATGCTTTAACAAACTATTTAACAGCAGTTGGTTATGAAAATAATCGTGCAAAATTTGATAAATATTGGAATAACGCTGAAGTTATGCACTTAGTAGGAAAAGATATTATCAGATTCCATGCTATTATCTGGCCTTGTATGTTATTATCAGCTGGAGAAAAACTTCCAGATAAAGTAGTAGGACATGGTTGGTGGACTTCAAATGGAGAAAAAATGTCTAAATCTAAGGGAAATGTAGTAGATCCAGTAAAAGAAGCAGAAAAATATGGAGTAGATGCTCTTAGATACTGTTTATTAAGAGAAGTTCAATTTGGAAACGATGGAGATTACTCAACTAAAAATGTTGTTACAAGAATAAATTCAGATCTTGCAAATGATTTAGGAAACCTTTTAAATAGAACTCTTGGAATGTATAAAAAGTATTTCAATGGAATAGTTCTTGAAGGAGAATCAGGACAAGATATTGATAATGACGTTGAAAAAACATTTGAAAACATCGTGGAAGAAGTAGATGAATATATGAATGTTGCTCAATATTCAAAAGCTCTAGAAGCAATATGGAAATATATTGCAAGATTGAATAAATATATAGATGAAACTGAACCTTGGATATTAGCAAAAGATCCAATGAAACATGACAGACTTTTAGTTGTAATGAATCACCTTATTGATGCATTATGTCAAATAGCAGTTTTAGTATATCCAACAATGCCAACTGCAGCACAAAAAATATGGGATCAGTTAGGAATTAAAAAAGATATAAGAAATGCTAAAATAAATGATATCTATGGATGGGATCTATTTGAAAATGGACATAGATTAGGAGAGGCTCAGCCAATATTCCCTAGACTTGATGTTGAAGAATATATTAAAGATGAAAAAGATCCAATGGAAGTTGATCCAGAATTAAAAATAGAAAATGCTATAGGAATTGAAGATTTTGACAAGGTAAATATCCAAGTAGTTGAGATATTAGAGGCAGGAAAAGTTAAAGGAGCAGACAAGCTTCTTAAATTTAAAGTAAGCCTTGGAGATCATACTCGTCAAATTCTTTCAGGAATTGCAAAATATTATCCAGAGCCAGAAAAACTTGTAGGTAAAAAAGTTCTTGCAGTTACAAACTTAAAACCTAGAAAGATGAAAGGTGAAGTTTCACAAGGAATGCTTCTAAGTGCTGAAAATGAAAAAGGATTAAAACTGATTGAAGTTGACAGCTCATTAGAACCAGGATCAAAAGCAAAATAATAAACAAAATATAAGGAGATTGGGAAATGGGAAAGGTAACTAAAGCAGTTATACCAGCAGCAGGACTGGGAACTAGAGTGCTTCCTGCAACCAAAGCTCAACCTAAAGAGATGCTTGTAATTGTTGACAAGCCTTCATTACAATATATAGTAGAAGAATTGGTTGAATCAGGAATAGAGGATATTATAATAGTAACAGGACGTAATAAGGACTCTATTGAGGATCATTTTGATTTTTCATTTGAACTTGAAAAAACATTACAAAGAGATGGAAAATATGAATTACTTGAAAAAGTGGAAAAGATATCTTCAATGGCAAATATCTGTTATGTTAGACAAAATCATCCTAAAGGATTGGGACACGCTATATTAAAAGCTAAGCCTTTTGTTGGTGATGAACCATTTATCATTGCTTTAGGTGATGATATCATATATAATCCTGAAAAACCTGTATCAAAACAACTTATTGAAAACTACGAAAAGTATGGATCAAGTGTTGTAGGATGTCAGGAAGTTAAAGAGGAAGATGTTTCTAAATATGGTGTAGTTGCACCTACAAAACCTCTTGATGATAAAACTGTTGAAATAAATGATTTCGTTGAAAAACCTGATGTGGATAAAGCTCCGTCAAAACTTGCGTGTCTTGGAAGATATCTTCTAACACCAAAGATTTTTGATTATCTTGAAAAAGCTAAACCTGGAAAAGGTGGAGAGATACAACTTACAGATTCAATACTTGATATGTTAAATGATGGAGAAAAAGTAGTAGCTTATAATTTTGAAGGAAAAAGATATGATATTGGAAATAAGTTTGGATTACTAAAAGCCAATATTGAATTTGGACTAAAAAATGAAGAGACAAGAGATGAACTTTTAAATTACTTAAAAAATGAACTTGATCTTGACAAGGAATAATAAGCTATTTTGGAGGAATAATGAGAGTACTTTTTATTGGAAATAGTCATACCTTCTATAATGATATGCCTTATATTTTTAAACAGATATGTTTAGAAAATAATATTCCTGTTGAAGTAACAATGCTGGCACGGGGATATAAGGGGTTGGATTATCATGCCAATGAACCTGAGACAAGGTTTAATATTCTTTATGGTGATTATGATTATATAATATTACAACATTTACAAAGTGGATTTGATAAAGAGGTATTATATAATTCTGCAAAGAAGATAAAAGATATTGCAAATATTTCCAATAACAACAAGATACTTTTATATATGACATGGACTTTGAAGAGCGAACGTGAAAAACAGAAAGATATGACAGAGGGATATTTAGAAGCTGGTGAAAAACTGGGAGTTCCAGTAATTCCTGCAGGAACAGTTTGGTGGAACTATATAGATAAATATCCTGATGCTAATCTTTATTTTAGAGATGATAAACATGCTTCAAGGTTAGGATCAACATTGGTAGCATATACTATATTCTATACAATGTTTGGAAAATTGGCCAACACTCAAAATGAAGAGTGTATTAAGATAAATGAGATGATAAAAGAGAGTATAAATTAATAAAAAAATAGATAAAATCTATTGACTTTCTTTGACATTTATGATAAACTTTATGCTAGATTACGCATGAAATAAGGTCATCAGCAACCCTATTCAGCGATTTTGTTAATACTTTTGGAGGTGTTAAAATGTACGCAGTTATAAAAACTGGTGGTAAACAGTACAAAGTTACAGAAGGTGACGTATTAAGAGTTGAAAAACTAAATGCTGAAGTTAACGAAACTGTAGAATTAAACGAAGTTCTTTTCGTAGCTAACGGAGAAACTGTAAAAGTTGGAACTCCTGTAGTAGAAGGAGCAAAAGTTGTTGCAGAAGTAGTAGCTCAAGGTAAAGGTGCTAAAGTAGTTAACTTCAAATACAAGCCAAAAAAAGGATACCACAGAAAAAAAGGTCACAGACAACTATTTACTGAAATTAAAGTTACTTCAATCAATGCTTAATTGTTTATGACAAAAGTTGAAGTTTTCAGAAATGAGGGTAGAATTGTAGGATACAAAGCTACCGGACACTCAAACTATGCAGAATATGGAGAAGATATAGTTTGTGCTGCTCTATCAATGGCATTACAGCTTCCATTAGGAGGAATGCAGGACATATTAGGAATTTATCCTAGATTCGATATTGACTCTGATGGATATCTAAATGTGGACTTACGTAATATGAATGTTGGAGATAAACAGCGAGAGCTTAATGTTTTACTCGAAAGCATGGTATTAATGATAAGAAATTTATCAAAAGATTATCCTAAAAATATAAAGCTTGTTGAGAAGGAGGAAAAATAGATGCAATTTACTTTAAATATACAATTATTTGCACATAAAAAAGGACAAGGTTCTGTTAAAAACGGAAGAGATTCTAATCCTAAATATCTTGGAGTAAAAAAATATGATGGAGAAGTTGTAAAAGCTGGAAACATCATAGTTAGACAAAGAGGAACAGCTTTCCACCCAGGTAATAACATGGGAATGGGAAAAGACCACACTCTATTTGCTCTAATTGACGGATATGTAAAATTCGAAAGATTAGGAAAAGACAGAAAGCAAGTATCTGTATACGCTGCAAAATAGTTGACTTAATATGAGATCTGAAAGCCCCAAATCAAATTTGGGGC
>NZ_JADRHM010000030.1 GCF_018205345.1 Fusobacterium sp. DD2 | reverse complement strand
CAAAAAACATTTAACTATGTTACTATATAGTGAAGCAAAAGAGAGGTGTATTATGAAAACAGATAAAGAGTATATAGTTAATTTAATAAAAAAACTTATAGAAGATAATAGATTGGTGAAAGGCACAGTTTCGAATCCTGTAGACAAAAAAATAGCAGTGGAAAGATTAATATAAAGCCTTTGATTATAAAAGATGAGTTGAACATACAGGTAGAAAAATTTAATAATAACAAGGCATATCACGAAAATATCTGTGCTGATGGATTTGTAAATGAAATGGAAAACTATTTAGATGAGTATAAACAGTTTATGATTTCAGCTATTGGAACAGATTATCAGATACTTAAAAATAAAAAAGGTTATAATTTAAAAGAGAGTAAGAACTCAAAAGAAGAGGTTTCTCTAACACATAACAAAAAGAAAAAATACATAATTGAAGAGGGTACACCAGTTCCATTTTTAATAAAACTTGGAGTAATGGGAGAAAATGGTGATGTCTTTAAAAATAGTTATGATAAATTTAGACAGATTAATAAATATCTTGAATTTATTGATGATACAATAAATGAGATGTTAAATAAAAAACTTATAAGTGATAAGATTAAAGTAGTTGATTTTGGATGTGGAAAATCATACCTTACATTTGCACTACATCATTATTTAAAAACTATTAAAAAGATTAAATTTGAAATAATAGGCTTGGATTTGAAAAAAGATGTTATGGATAAGTGTAATAAAATAGCAGCAGACTTTCAGTGTGAAAACCTTGATTTTTTGACTGGAAACATAAAGGATTTTAATAAACTTCAAAATGTGGATATGATATTTTCACTTCATGCTTGTAACAATGCTACAGATTATGCTTTACAGAAAGGTCTTGAATTAGGAGCAAAAGCCATTTTAGCAGTACCATGTTGTCAGCATGAATTTAATGAAAAAATGAGTAAAAACAGAGAGAGCATGTTTTTCAAAATGGATGGATTAATAGGAAAACATGGAATACTTCTGGAAAAATATACTACCCTTGCAACTGATGCATTTAGAGCTCAGGCTCTTGAATTATGTGGATATAAAACACAGGTTATGGAGTTTATTGACATGGAGCATACTCCTAAAAATACTTTAATAAGAGGAATAAAAGAGAAAGTAGAAGTATCACAAATTGGGAAAAAATACATTGAATATAAAGAGTTTATGGAATATCTTGGAATAAATCCACT
The DNA here is from genome assembly GCF_018205345.1 of Fusobacterium sp. DD2. Classification (NCBI taxonomy): domain Bacteria; kingdom Fusobacteriati; phylum Fusobacteriota; class Fusobacteriia; order Fusobacteriales; family Fusobacteriaceae; genus Fusobacterium; species Fusobacterium sp. DD2. The sequence goes on along the minus strand of NZ_JADRHM010000030.1, from coordinate 22,894 downwards.
TTTACATGAACTTTTATCACCATATTATTTAGTGAAAGAATAAAACAGTAATATTGGAGGAAGTTAATGGCAAAGGTTATACTAAAAAACTTAGAAAAGGAATATGATAAAAATAAAGTTCTCCATGGAATATCTTTAGACATTGAGGATGGGGAGTTTATGGTTTTTGTAGGTCCATCAGGATGTGCAAAATCTACAACTTTAAGAATGATAGCAGGTTTTGAAAAAATTACAGGTGGAGAAATCTGGATAGGGGATAAAAAAGTAAATAATTTACCTCCAAAAGATAGAGGGATAGCTATGGTTTTTCAAAACTACGCATTATATCCTCATATGACTGCATATGAAAATATGGCTTTCAGTCTTAAAATGGCGAAAGTTCCTAAAAAAGAGATTGATGAAAGGGTGAGGGAAGCAGCTGAAAAACTTGAGATTACTCCACTTTTAGATAGAAAGCCTAAAGAATTATCTGGTGGACAAAAGCAAAGAGTTGCACTGGGAAGAGCAATAGTTAGAAAATCTGATGTATTTTTATTTGATGAACCACTGTCAAATCTGGATGCAAAACTAAGAGTTTCTATGAGACTTAAAATAACTCAACTTCACAAGGAACTAAAAAAAGAGGGACAAATTGCAACAATGATATATGTAACACATGACCAGGTTGAGGCAATGACTATGGGGGATAGAATTTGTGTTATGAATGAGGGAAGAATTATGCAGGTTGATACACCTATAAATCTATATAATAGACCAAAAAATAGATTTGTTGCCAGCTTTATAGGAAGTCCTGCAATGAACTTTATAAAAGGGAAATTAATAAAAAAAGACAATCTTGTTCTTTTTATATTTGAGAATGAAAATGAGTTTGTAATTCCTGAGACTTATCATAAAAAATTAGAAAATTATATTGATAAAGAAGTTATTTTAGGAATCCGTCCTGAAAAAATAGAAACTGTTGATGTAAATCTAGATGAGGACTCTTATAGTGGTTTGGTCAATATGATTGAAAATATGGGAAGTGAAGCCTTTATATATTTTAAAATTGGAGAGACTGATTTAAAACTTAAAATGGATATTATAGATGATTTAAAAAATAGATATAGAGATTGTATAAAAGTTAAATTTAAAAATGATAAAATTGCAATTTTTGACATAGAAAGTGAAGAAAATATTCTATATTAAAAAGTCTGGCTTATGCCAGATTTTTTTGTTTTTATGTGTGTAATATAGTCTATTTTTCTAATTTAGATACAAAATAATAAAAAAAAGTACTATTTTGTGAATTTGCTATTGACTATTTGAAAAATATTAGCTATATACAAGTATTGAGGATACAGACACTATATAAAAAAACAGGAGTGAGATTTATGAAAAATTACGACATCAGTAAAATAAGAAATGTATCACTTTTAGGACATAGAGGAAGTGGAAAAACTACTCTAACTGAATCATTACTTTATATTTCCAAAGCAATAGAAAAAATGGGGACTGTTGAGAATGGAACTACTGTATCAGACTACGACAAAGAGGAAATAAAAAGAGTTTTCTCTATCAATACCTCAATTATACCTATAGAGTATAATGATATGAAATATAATTTCTTAGATACTCCAGGATATTATGACTTTATCGGTGAAGTTCAATGCTCTACAAGAGTATCAGGAAGTTCTGTACTTGTATTAGATGCTACTGCAGGGGTAGAAGCAGGAGCAGAAAGAGCTTGGAGAATACTTGAACAAAGACTTCAACCTAGAATTATATTTTTAAATAAAATGGATAAAGGATACATTAACTATGAAAAGTTATTACGTGAATTGAAAGAAAAATTTGGTAAAAAAGTTGCTCCTTTCTGTGTACCAATTGGGGAAAAAGAAGAATTCAAAGGTTTCGTAAACGTTGTTGAAATGAAAACAAGAATATTTAATGGTGTAGAGTGTGTAGATGGAGAATTAGATGACTCAATGGATGTATCTGAAGTAAGAGATCTATTACTTGAAGCTGTAGCTGAAACTGATGAAAAACTATTAGAAAAATACTTCAATGGTGAAGAATTTACAATGGAAGAGATTAAAAAAGGACTACACAAAGGTGTTGTAAGTGGTGAAGTTGTTCCAGTAATAGTAGGATCAGCAACAATGGGTGTAGGAGTTCATACTCTTCTTGATATGATAAAAGATTATATGCCACTACCTAATGAGATGTTTAATGGAGAAAGAAAAGGACATGACTCAAAAAATGAAGAGATTGTTAGAAAAGTTGATAAGGATCAACCATTCTCAGCAATTGTATTTAAGACTTTAATTGACCCATTTATTGGTAAAATATCTCTATTTAAGGTTAACTCTGGAGTTTTAAAAAGAGATACTGAGGTTTTAAATCCTGGAAGAAATAGAAAAGAAAAAATTGGACAAATATTTTTCTTAAGAGGAAATAAACAGATACCTGCAGATGAGATATGTGCTGGTGATATCGGAGCTACAACAAAACTTCAATATGCAGAAACTGGAGATACTCTATGTGATAAGGATAATTCAATTATTTATGCAGAGATTAAATTTGCTAAACCTTGTTACTTTGCTGGAGTTGAACCTGCAGATAAAGCAGATGACGAAAAGTTAAGTATGTGTCTTCAAAAAATGACTGAAGAAGATCCTACATTTAAAATGTATAGAAATCATGAAACTAAACAGCTATTAATTGGTGGATTAGGAGAGAAACATCTATATATTACAATTTGTAAAATTAAAAATAAATTTGGAGTTCACGCAGTACTAAATGACGTAATAATGTCTTATAGAGAGACTATTAAAGGTGTTGCATCTGTACAGGGAAGACATAAAAAACAATCTGGTGGAGCAGGACAATATGGAGAAGTATTTATTAAATTTGAACCTTGTGAAAATGAGTTTGAATTTATAGATGATATCCATGGTGGAGTTGTACCAAGATCGTTTATACCTGCAGTTGAAAAAGGTCTAATAGAAGGTAAGGAAAAAGGAGCCCTTGCTGGCTATCCAGTAATTAACTTCAAAGCAACTCTTTATGATGGATCTTATCACCCAGTAGACTCAAATGAAATTTCGTTTAAACAGGCAGCTATTCTTGCATTTAGAAAGGGAATGGAAGAAGCTAAATCAGTTCTACTTGAACCAATTGTTAAGTTGGAAATTACAATTCCTGAACTATATCTTGGAGATATAATGGGAGATATAAATAAGAGACGTGGAAGAATAATTGGAATGGATCATAATGAATTTGGAGAACACGTTTTATTTGTTGAAGCTCCTGAGGTAGAAATGCTTAAATATGCACTTGATTTAAGAGCTATGACACAAGGTAGAGGAATGTTTGTATCTGAGTTCTTAAGATATGAAGAAATTCCTGATAACCTTGCACAAAAAATAATTGAAGCAAGAAAAAATTAATTTGTGTAACATATGTTACTGACTTTCTTTAGATGTTTTTGTAAAATAAAATAAAAACATAGGAGGAAGTTATGCACGAAGGATGTTTAGGAACTTTTAATACAGGAAAAGAGGTACAGCAAAAATTGAGAATGATGGGTTTTAGTGATCAGTTGATGCCAATACCTGCCTATATTAAATGTAAAAAATGCGGTGCTGATATAGTAATGGATACATTTGAATATAAATGCCCAGTTTGTGGGGCTATACATGTAGTTACACCATGTCATGCTTTTGATAGTGATAATATTCAAGTGGTAGAAGAAAAATAAAATTAAAATTAAAATGGGAGATTTAATCTCCCATTTTTCTATGCATTTTAATTGTGAAAAAGTCTCTAAAGTGAGACTTTTTTTTCTTTTTTGATACAAAAATAGTGAGAAAAAAATAAGAAAATTTATTAAAACCCTTTAAAATCAATGACTTTAATTGTTGGCATACAAATTGCTATACATTGTGTAACACATGAATAAGGAGGGTTAATATGTCAATATCATTATTGATAAGTTTTATTGGAATAGTAGTTGGGTTGACACTACTAATATACCTTGTAATGAAAGGGGTAAATATTTTTGTAATAGCAATTTTATGTTCTTCAATAGTTGCAATTACAGGTGGTATGAATTTGTATACTGCTTTAAAAGTCGACTATATGACAGGATTTGTTACTTTTTTTAAGAACAATTTCTTTATATTTTTAGCAGGTACTGCAATGGGAAAAATGATGGAAATTACAAATGGTGCGAAGGCAATAGCGAAAATGATAATTAGATGTTTAGGTAAAGATAGAGCTCTAATATCCATTCCTTTAGCATGTGGGGTTTTGCTTTACGGTGGGGTGAGCATGTTTGTTGCAAGTTTTGCAGTTTTTCCAATTGCATTGGAAGTCTTCAAGGAGGCGGACTTACCAAGAAGATTTATTCCTGCAGCACTTTGTTTTGGATGTAGTACTTTTGCAATGGTTGTTCCTGGAACACCACAAATACAAAATATTATTCCGTCTCAGTATTTAGGAACTGATTTAATGGCTGGTTTAGTTAATGGAGTAATTGCATGTGGAGTAATGTTGGCTTTAGGTAGTTTTTTACTATTTAGAATGGTAAGAAAAGAAAAAGAAGCTGGTGGACATTTTATAGCTAAACCATTTGATACTTTTCAACCGGAAGATATAAATATGCCAAATGGTTGGTTAGCTCTTGTTCCTCTATTAGTTTGTATTATTTCAATTAATATAAAGATAGATGGAAAAAATGTTGTTCCAATCGAAGCAGGTGTATTTTTAGGGACTTTTTTAACATATGTTTTATTGAATAAATATATTGATAACTCAAAAATGATGGAACATTTAGGAGAAACATGTAAAACAACAGTTTTAGCTATTTCAAATACATGTGCTGTTGTTGCATTTGGGTCAGTTGTAAAAGCGACATTAGCTTTCCCTGTAATTGTTGATGCAATGGTAAATCTACCAGGACCAAAGATATTAGGGGCTGCAATAGGAACTACAGTCATTGCAGGGGTTTGCGGATCTGCTTCTGGAGGTTTGGGGATTGCAACACCTTTACTAGGACCAGCTTTTATGGCAAAAGGAATTTCAGCAATGGCATTACATAGAACAATGGCAATTGCATCTGCTGCTTTAGACTCTCTTCCACATAATGGATATATCGTAACAGTAACAAATGCATTATGTAGAGAGACGCATAAAGAGGCATATATGCCAGTGTTTTGGGTGACAGTATTTACACCATTTATAGGGACATTAGTAGTAGTTATTTTATTTACACTTTTCCCTAATTTACCATAATTAATATAGTAATTGGTTTTTTAATAAAGTAGTTCATATAAATAAATTTAGGAGGTTTTACAATGAATAATGTATTATTTGAAGAAAAAGATGGAATAATGTTTATCACAATCAACAGACCAAAGGCATTAAATGCTTTAAACTCAGAAACAATAAAAGAACTAGGGGAAGTAGTAACTTGTGTTGAAAAAAGAAAAGATATCAAGACAGTTATTATTACAGGATCAGGAGAAAAATCTTTTGTTGCTGGAGCGGATATAGCAGAGATGCATAAATTAAATGCAATGCAAGGAAGAGAATTAGCACTTAGAGCACAAAAAGTATTTTCACAAATTGAACAAATGCCTCAAATAGTCATCGCAGCAGTTAATGGATATGCATTAGGTGGAGGGTGTGAACTATCTATGGCATGTGATTTAAGAATAGCATCTGAAAAAGCGAAATTCGGTCAACCTGAAGTAAATCTAGGAATTTTACCAGGATTTGCTGGAACTCAAAGATTACCAAGACTTGTTGGAAAAGGTATAGCTAAAGAATTGATTTTTACAACAGACATGATAGATGCAAAAAGAGCTTATGAAATAGGATTAGCAAATAAAGTTGTTAAACACGAAGAATTACTAACTGAAGCTGAAAATATAGCTAGAAAAATTATGTCAAAAGGAATGTTTGGGGTAAGTTTAGCAAAAGCAGCGATAAATAATGGAATGAATATGGATATGGAATCAGCTTATAAGTATGAAGCAGATATGTTTGGACTTTGTTTTGCTACAGATGATCAAAAAGAAGGAATGGACGCATTTTTAAATAAAAGAAAAGCAAACTTTAAAGATTTTTAAATTTATAAAAAATAATATATAAAAATAAAAAAATGTTATAAAAAGAGAAATATAAATAGGGAGATGTATATATGAGTAAAGTAAGAGTTCTACAGCCGAATGAAGCTGCAGAGTTAGTTAGAGATGGGGTAAATATAGTTACAAGTGGATTTGTTGGAAGTTGTTGCCCTGAAACACTAAGTATTGCTTTAGAAAAAAGATTTTTAGAAACAGGTCATCCTAGAGATTTAAATTTCTATTATGTATCTGCTCAAGGAAATAAAGGGATTAAAGGGGCAGGACATTTTGCCCATAAAGGAATGGTAAAGAGAGTAGTAGGTGGACATTGGAATATGACTCCTGGATTAGGGGAACTATCTATGAATGAGGAGATAGAAGCATACAATTTTCCACAGGGAACTTTATCACAACTTTTTAGAGATATTGCAGGAAAAAGAATTGGGACTATAACACATGTTGGTCTTAATACATATGTTGACCCAAGAATTGAAGGTGGAAAACTTAATAAAAAAACAACTGAGGATTTAGTTGAACTAATAACAATAAAAGGGGAAGAAAAACTGCTTTATAAAGCGTTTCCAGTAGATGTATGTTTCTTAAGAGGAACATATGCAGATGAGAATGGAAATATAAGCATGGATAAAGAGGTTGCTTCATTGGAGATGACTGCTATTGCACAAGCTTGTAAAAATTCAGGTGGAATAGTTCTAGTACAAGTAGAAAAAATAGTTGCTGCAGGATCATTAAATCCCAAATTAGTTAAAATCCCTCATATATATGTAGATGGAATTGTTATATCTAAACCTGAAGAGCATGAACAATGTTTTGAATGTGAATATGATGAGAGTATGACAGGATTAATAAGAGTACCATTATCAGGACTTGATAGTGTAAGTTTAAATCCTAAAAAAGTAATAGCTCGTAGAGCAGCACTTGAATTAGAAAAAGATTCAGTTGTAAATTTAGGAATTGGAATACCAGAATTTATTTCACTTGTTGCAAATGAAGAGGGAGTAGGAGATAGAATGACTCTTACTGTTGAAGCTGGTGCAATTGGTGGAGTTCCACAAGGTGGAATGAAATTTGGAGGATCTGTAAATCCAGACTGTATTTTAGATGAGCCATATCAATTTGACTTTTACGATGGTGGAGGAGTAGATCAGGCATTTTTAGGATTAGCACAAGTGGATGAAGCTGGAAATATTAATGTTAGTAAATTTTCAGGTAGAGTTGTTGGATGTGGAGGATTTATAAATATAAGTCAAAATGCTAAAAAAGTATATTATTGTGGAACATTTACAACTAAAGGATTAAAAGAAGAGATAAAAGATGGAAAATTAACAATAATACAAGAAGGAAGTTCTAAAAAGTTTGTTAAAGATGTAGAACAAATTACGTTTAGTGGTATATATGCTCAAAAAACTAAACAACCAGTAATGTATATAACAGAAAGAGCTGTATTTGAATTGAGAAATGACGGCCTATATATAACTGAAATTGCCCCTGGAATTGATTACGAAAAAGACGTACTTGCCAATATGGACTTTGTTCCAAAGATTCCAAAAGAAGGAATAAAACTTATGGATGAAAGAATCTTTAAAGATGAACTTATGGGCGTAAATTAGGTTAAAATTATTTTATAAAATTTAGGAGGAAAAAATGTATAATTTAAAATTTTCTGAAGAACAAGAAAGAATTTGTCAAATGGTTAAAGATTTTGCAGTAAATGAAGTAGCTCCTGGAGCTAAAGAAAGAGATCTTAATGAGGATTTCTTAGCTACTAGAGATATTTTGAAAAAAATGGGAAAACTTGGATTAATGGGACTTCCTTATGATAAAAAATATGGTGGAGCAGGATTAGGATATGTTGACTATGTTCTTGCAGGATTTGAATTAAATAAAGTAGATGCATCAGTTGGAATTTCTTATTCAGTTCATATCTCTTTAGGAACAGGACCTATATATAATTTTGGAAATGAAGAACAAAAAATGAAATACTTACCTAAACTATGTTCAGGAGAATACATAGCAGCATTTGGATTAACTGAGCCATGTGCTGGTAGTGATGCAGGAGCTAGCCAATGTACAGCAGTGTTAAAGGGAGATAAATACATAATCAATGGAACAAAATGCTTTACAACAAATGGAGAGTTTGCAGATGTAATCGTAGTATTTGCTATGACAGACCCATCATTAGGAACAAAAGGTATTTCTGCTTTCATAGTTGAACCTAAAAACTTCCCAGGGATAAAATTTGTAAAAAGAGAAAAGAAAATGGGAATAAGAGCATCAGTTCAAAATGTAATTGAGATGGAAAACTTAGAAGTTCCTAAGGAAAACTTATTAGGAAAAGAAGGACAAGGATTTAAAATTGCTATGGCAACTTTAGATTGTGGAAGAATTGGTGTAGCTGCTCATGCAACTGGAATTGCAATGGGAGCTTATGAATATGCATTGAATTACTCAAAAGAGAGAGTACAATTTGGAAGACCTATTGCAAAACAACAAGTTATTGCATTTAAATTAGCAGATATGTATGCAAAAATTGAAGCAGCAAAAGCTGTTACATTAAAAGCAGCTTGGTGTAAAGATGAACATCTTCCATATAGTATTCCTGCAGCTGTTGCAAAATTAACAGGAACAAATACCGCAATGGAAGTTACTACTGAAGCTGTACAAGTACTTGGTGGAACTGGATTTACTATGGATCACCCAGTTGAAAGAATGATGAGAGACTCTAAAATTACTCAAATCTATGAAGGAACAAATGAGATTCAAAAACTAGTTATTTCTGGAGCTATTTTGAGATAATTTAGTATATATCACATAAAAAAACCGCACAAAATGGGAGGCTGGAAGTAAATTATTCTTAAGGAATTATTTATATTCCAGCTTTTCTATTACTATAGGAGAAGATAGATGAAAAATATATATGTTATTGTAAGGGATACATTTCCTACAGATGAAATATTAGATAAAACTAAGTTAAACAAAAAAAAGGTGTTAAATCCATATGATGAATATGCATTGTATGAAGCAATTAAATTAAAAAATAGTTGTGGAGGAAAAGTAATTTGTATTTTTATATCAGAAGATGAAGATTATTATGGATTAAAAACTGCTTTAGGATTAGGAGCTGATAAGGGTATATATATCAATTGTAATCCAAAATACGAAAGAGAAATTGCTAAAATCTTAAAAAAAATATTATCAAAAAAAGAATTTGATAGTATTTTTATTGGAATTAGAGATGTCAATAACGATAGAGAAGAATTACCCGCTAGTCTAGCAATTGCTCTTAATATTCCATTATATTCGCATCTACTAAAAGTTTCATATAATGAAGATCTTTTCATTAAGAAAGAGACTGATAGATGTATTGAGACATATAAGATAATTGAAAAGGGAATATTTGCATTTAGTCAAAATGTTTATGAACCACAATATCCAACAATAAGTAGTATAATGGAAATTAAAAATAAAGAAGTTATAGCGTATGATGAATCATTCGTTTTTCATGATAATAGTGAGGTTTTCTTTTATGATGTAGAAAGAAAAAAAGAAATATATACAAAAATTAATAGTGTTGAAGGAATTAATAAAATTATGGATTATTTAAAAAATTGGAAGTTGGTTGAATAAGGAGGCAAATTGAATATATTACTTTATTTGAATAATGAAAATAGATTAGATATTAAATATGAATTGCTAAATATTATTTCTTCTTTTAAAAAACAAAAAAAAGCAAAAATAATTGTTGTAATTACGGCTGATACGGATAAAAGCTTTCTTCAAGAGATAAAAAGATGGGAAATAGAAAAAATTTATGTGATTGATAATAATAATAATTTAGCAGAATATTTTTCAGAACAGCTATGTAAAATCTATGTTTTAGAAAAGATTGATGTAGTAGCTATGAGTAATTCGTTATTGGAAAGAGAGATTGCTCCATTTATTGCAGCTAAAAAAGATTTACTATTTTTTCCAAATGCCATAGAATTTCAAATAAAAGATGAAGATTTAATTTTAAAAAGATTTTTATATGGAACGAAAGCAGTGCAAATAGAAAAAATGCCAAAAAACAGATTTATAATCACTTTTTCAAATAATATATATAAAAAAAATGTAAAGAGTGTTAAAAATTTCAATCCTGAAATAGTAGTGTTAAATACAAACTGTTCTGATAAAATAAATTCTAATAATAATTGTATACTGTGTAGAATTGAGGAAAAAAAATTACAAAAGCATAGTCTTGAAAATTCTAAAATTGTTATTGGAATAGGAAAGGGAATAAAAGGTAAAGAGAATTTCACGATGGTTGAAAAACTTGCAGAACTTTTAGATGGTAGTATTGGAGTAACTAGATCCGTTGTTGATAATGGATGGAGACCTGAATATGAAAAAATTGGTCAAACTGGTAAGATAATAAAACCTGAATTATATATTGGATTTGGTATTTCTGGAGCAATGCAGCATATGGTTGGTGTAAAGCAAGCAAGACATATCATAATGGTGAATGAAAATCCTAACGCAGAATCATTTTATTCTTGTGATTTAGGAATTGTAAGTGACTTATTTAAAATTATACCGGGAATGATTGATTATTTAGAAAAAAAATAGAAAAATCCCTTCTGTAATTACAGGAGGGATTTTTTACTCTTGTACGATGCCATATTTTTTTATTTTTTTATATAATACACTCTTATGAATACCTATTTTTTCTGCAGTAATTCTACAGTTCCAATGGTTATTTTTCAGTTGTGCGATTAAAAAATTTTTTTCATATTTTTCCATCATATCTTGCAAAGTTGAAGAATCACTTTCAGAAAGTGTCGGTGCATGACCGATGATTTTAGCTGGTAGGTCCTTAAGTTCTATTAAAAAGTCATCGTTTATAGCATAAGCACTTTTGATAACATTATCCAACTCTCTAATATTTCCAGGCCAATTATACTCATAGAGACATTTTTTTACCTCTTTTGAGAAACCTGTTACAGTTTTATATTCTATGTTAAGTTTGTTAAGGAAAAAATTAGCCAAATCTAAAATGTCTTCTTTACGCTCTGAAAGAGAAGGCATTTCTATATTTATAACGTTAAGCCTATAATATAGATCCTCTCTAAATAATCCTTCCTCTATCAGTTTTGGAAGATTTTTTCTTGTAGCAGCGATTATTCTTACATCTATTTTAACTGGCTTAACACTTCCAATTGGATCAATCTCTTTTTCTTGTAGAACTCTAAGTAATTTACCTTGCATAGAAAGAGGCATATCACCTATTTCATCTAAGAATATTGTACCACCATCTGCAATGTAAAATTTTCCTTTTTTTCCACCCTTTTTAGCACCTGTAAATGATCCTTCTTCATAACCAAAAAGCTCAGATTCTAAAAGATCTTCAGGGATTGCAGCACAATTAATACTGACCATTAATTTTTTTCCACGGGTACTATTTGCATGTATTGCTTGAGCAAAAACCTCTTTACCAGTTCCAGTTTTACCAGTTATCAGTACAGGAAAATTTGTTTTTGATGCTTTCATTCCTATTCTTTTAACTGCAGTAAATGCTTTAGAGTTTCCTACCATAGTTGAAAAAGAACAAATCCTTTGAGTATTATTTAAATATTGCTCTTTATAGTATTCTAATTCAACATACTCTTTCATAAGCTTTTGAGCTACATCAAGAGTTTGTAGTCTAAATTTAACCTGTGCAACACCAGCAATAACTTCACCATCTTCATTTTCTACATAAGATCTGCTGACAATAGCTCTATTTTCTTTTTCAGTTCCCAAAGTATAATTCATAGTAACACACTCTTCACAATATCTATTTTCCATTACTTCTAACATTTTACTGCTAGGAATAATGTTGAAAATAGACTTTCCAAGTGCTTCTTCCCTTGTTGTCCCAAGAAAATCACAGTATTTGTCATTGATATGAATTACTTCTCCACTTCTGTTAACTACAATAAAACCGTCATCAGTCATTGATGATAGTCTTTCAAAGATATGCATATGTAAATAATTATTTTTATAAATCATATCCAACTCCTACTTTAATACTTTATTACTGCATATAATATGATATCATAAAAACAACAATATTTATAGATATATTCAAATAAAATGTTTTATGATTTATAAAAAGACATTATTAATATATTTTTGAATACAATAAAAACTAAATTGCAGCTTTAATTCTATTTAATGCTTCTTTAAGAATTGATTTTGGACATGCAAAGTTTAATCTTATATATCCTTTTCCCTCTTCTCCAAACCAGTGACCATAGTCAATTGCAACTTTGGCTTTATCCTCAAAGAATTCTTCTATACTCATGTCTTTTGGAATAATGCCACTTACATCTATCCAGGCAAGATAAGTTCCTTCAGGAATTACATATTTAGCAGCTGGAATATTTTCTTTAAGATATGAAGCTATATATTTTCTGTTATCATCCAGATATTCAATAACAGCATCTAGCCATTCTTCTCCCTCATTGTATCCAGAAGTAATTGCAGCTGTACCAAATGAATTTGGATTTTCAATTCTAACATTTCCAAGAGATTTTTTAAATCTATCTCTTATCTCTTTATTTGGAATTAAAATAATTGAAGTTTGTAATCCAGCTAAGTTAAATGTTTTACTTGGAGCTGTACAAACTATTACGTTATTTTTATATTTCTCATCCAAAGTTAAAAAAGATGTAAAATGACTATCTTTATAGATTAAGTCAGAGTGTATCTCATCTGATATAATAAGAACGTTATGAGCAAGACAAATATCAGCTAATTTTGTAAGTTCCTCTTTTGTCCATACTCTACCTACAGGGTTGTGAGGATTGCAAAGAATAAATAGTTTAACGTTATTATCTACTATTTTCTTTTCAAAGTCTTTAAAATCTATCTCATAGTGACCATCTTTATCTATTAATGGATTAACTATAATATTTCTTTCATTGTTTTCTGTTGTCATTCTAAATGGGTGATATACAGGAGTTTGGATAATTACATTTTCTCCTTTTTTAGTGAAAGTCTGTACCATAAAACTTATTGCTGGAACTACACCATTTGTAAATACTATCCACTCTTTTTCAACAACTGCATTTTTTCTTCTTTTGTTCCAGTTTATTATGGCGTTATAGCATTTATCATCAGGAGCTGTGTAACCAAGTACACCATGGTTTATAATTTCACTTAGACTGTCTAAAATAGGCTGAGCAACTTTAAAATCCATATCTGCAACCCATAATGGCAGTAAGTCTGTTTTATTGTTAAAAGTCCCTTTATATATCTCAGGATTCCATTTTTTAGAAAGAGTATTTTGTCTTTCAATTACCTCATCAAAATTATACTTCATCTTGTCCCTCCATTATTTTAAAAATATATAAATAAATTTTAGCATATTTTAATTTTAAAAGAAAGAATATAGTAAGAAATAATGAGAGGAGTTGTAAATAGAAAATATTGACAAGTAAGAATATTTGGGTTATCCTTAAAATAGCGGGAGAGTTAATAACAACTGTATTTAACGTTAAAAGGGAGGGGTAATTTTGGATAAAATAGAAAAATTAGCTGAAATAATAAAGAATAGCAAATATGTTGTTGCCTTTACAGGTGCTGGTGCTTCTACAGATTCAGGACTGGCTGATTTTAGAGGAAGAAATGGGTTATATAGTCAGAGAAACTATATGGGATATGAACCTGAAGAGATTTTAAGTCATGACTTTTTCTTTAATCACAGAGATGTGTTTGATAAATATTTAGAAGAAAAACTATCTATAAATAATATTAAGCCAAATGCTGGTCATAAAGGACTTGCTGAACTAGAAAAAATGGGTATATTGAAAGCTGTAATTACACAGAACATAGATAATTTACATCAGGATGCAGGAAGCAAAAAGGTATTAGAACTTCATGGTACATTAAAAAAATGGTACTGCCTGGATTGTGGTAAGACATCTGATAGAGCTTTTGATTGTGAGTGTGGGGGAATAGTTAGACCTCAAGTTACACTATATGGTGAGATGCTTGATGAAGATATAGTAGAACAGGCAGTAAAGGAGATTGGAAAAGCAGATACACTTCTTATTATAGGAACAAGTTTAACTGTATATCCAGCAGCATTTTATATTAACTACTTTAAAGGTAAAAATTTGATAATTATAAATGAAACTGAAACACCGAGAGATAACATGGCGTCACTTGTAATAAGAGAAAAATTTGCTGATGTTATGTCAAAGGTTATAAGCATAATTAAGGAAAAATAAATAGTTAAAATAAATTACTACTTTTTTTTAGCCTTTTATAGTATAATTTACGTATACTTAGATTTGAGGAGGACTAAAGATGAAGAAAATACTTATATTAGCATCTATGGTTTTTTTATTTGCTTCTTGTACAGAACTTCAAGTTGCATCAAAAAAGCAGGAGCCAAAGAGTGTTACTTTAGCTGAAATTGATAAAAATGATTATGTTTTAACTAACTTATATCCTGAAAAAGGGATGACATTAGGTTTTGATGCACAGGGAAGAATTTTTGGATATTCAGGACTTAATAGATTCTTTGGTAAAGCCACAGTTTTTAATGGTAACATTAAAATAGAAAATCTTGCAACAACAAGAATGAGTGGACCTAGAGATGCAATGATTGCTGAAGCTCAATACTTAGCAATGCTAAATGATATGACAAAGATATCATTTGATAAAGATAAGCTTGTATTATCTAATGAAAAAGGGGAAATATTGATTTATACAATAAAAAAATAACATAGTTTAGGTGAAAGAAGATATGAATAATTTAAAAGAACAGATGAACTTCCTATTTGAAATTGACAAGGTTAAGACTATTTTAAGGCAGTCAGTGATATTAGGAGATACTAGTAGACGTGAAAATGACGCTGAACACAGCTGGCATATGGCTTTATGTGCAATGACCCTTGGAGATTATGTGGAAGTTGAACCTGTAAATATGGAGAGAGCATTAAAAATGATACTAATCCATGATATTGTTGAAGTATATAGTGATGACACACCTGCCTTTTCAAATTTTTCCAAAGATGAAAAGTTTCGTAAAGAACTGGCTGCAGCTGAAAAAATATTTGGTCTATTGCCAGGAGAACAGGGAAAAGAATTTTTAAAATTATGGCTTGAGTTTGAAAATATGGAAACAGCTGAATCAAAATTTGCCAATGTTTTCGATAGATTTCAAGGCTTTATGCAAAATCTTACTTCTGATGGACATACGTGGAAAAAATGGGATGTTACTGAAGATATGGTCACTAAAAGATTAGAACCAATTCTTAAGTATGCACCTACTTTGTATAGTGAGGTGGTACGTCCAGCAATAGATGAATATATTACTAAAGGAATAATTAAAAAGTAATAGAGAGAATATGGTTTTAGTTTGTTAGTTTTTTACGTAAGAGTTCTTTGGAGGGTTTTATGGGATTTATTAAATTTTTAGAGAATCTATTCAAAAAAAATGATGAAGTGGAGAAAAAATTAAACGAAAAAATATCTAATTTAGAAGCAACAATTTCTAGAAAGGATAAGGAAATTTCTGACTTAATAAATGAGATTGAAAGAATTAACCAAACAGGTGGAAATTTAAATAATAAGCAGATGGAATTGATTGAAAAGAATATAAAGGAAACAAAGGAAGAAAGTAATAGATTGAAGTCAATTTTAGAAAGATATAATATACCGATTACTAGGGAGAAATACTACTATAAAATTGAACTTGATAGATTTTTTGTTTCTGCTAAATTTAAGGAACTTGTTGAGTATCTTGTAAATGCTAATGTACACTATGTACAGGACATTACAAAAGAGATTTTAGCTGGAATTCCAACTGATATGAAAAATTTAAATGAAGCAAAGTCAAAGCTTGATGACTTTTGGTCAAAGGATTTCATTGAATGGGATATTGTTACTTATATGAATAAAGGTGAAAAAGTAACAAAAATTTATGCAAAAAGTAGGAAATTTACAAATAACCTTGCTGAAGAAAAGATTGAATATATTGAGGATATGAAAAACTATGATTTCTCAAGACTTACAGTAAAAGGCTTTAAAAACAAAAAAATTGAGGAATTAAAAAAATTAAGAGACGATTTTTATGCTGAAAAGAGAGTCTCATTATAAGGAGTACATATGAAGAATATACTAATTGGGGTAACAGGAGGAATAGCTGCTTATAAGTCAGCAAATATAATTTCAAAACTTAAAAAGAAAGGTTACAATGTAAAGGTTATAATGACAGAAAATGCTACTAAAATTATAACTCCATTGACTTTAGAGACTTTATCTAAAAATAGAGTCTATGTTGATATGTGGGATGAAAAACCTCATTTTGAAGTTGAACACATATCTCTTGCTGAATGGGCAGACGTAGTACTTATTGCTCCAGCTACCTATAATATAGTTGGAAAGGTTGCTAATGGAATAGCAGATGATATGTTATCAACAGTTATTTCAGCATCTGTTAAACCTGTTTATTTTGCACTTGCTATGAATGTTAATATGTATAATAACCCTATTTTAAAGGAAAATGTAGAGAAGTTAAAAAAATATGGTTATAAATTCATAGAAGCAGATGAAGGATTTTTAGCATGCAATACAAATGCTAAAGGAAGATTGAAGGACGAGAATGAGATTATCTCAATAATTGAGAATGATATGTTAGAAAATGAAGTTCCTCAATTATTAAAAGGGAAAAAAGTTCTTATAACTGCTGGAAGAACAGAGGAAGCAATCGATCCAGTTAGATATTTATCTAACAGATCAAGTGGCCAAATGGGTTATTCTCTTGCCAAGGCAGCTGTTAAAATGGGTGGAGAAGTGACTTTGGTATCTGGGCCTACTGACTTACCTAGACCTGAAGGTCTTGCTGAATTTGCACAGGTAAGAAGTGCACAGGAGATGTATGAAGCAGCTATAAAAGTATTTCCAACAGTGGATGTTGCAGTTGCTTGTGCTGCTGTTGCAGACTATAAACCTAAGACATATTCAACTGAGAAGATAAAGAAAAAAGATGAAGATTTAGTAATTGTCTTAGATAGAAACCCAGATATTCTATTTGAAATGGGAAAAATCAAAGATAAACAGTTTTTAGTAGGTTTTGCTGCTGAAACACAAAATATAGTTGAAAATGCACTTGGAAAATTCAAAAGAAAAAATCTTAATATGATAGTTGCAAATAATGCTCATAATATGCAAAAATCAACAAATGAGATTTTAATTATAAAGGGAGAGAATGATATAAAAACTCTTCCAGAAGAGAGTAAAGAAAAGTTAGCATATTCAATTTTAAATGAAATTAAATTCTAGATAAAAGAGGCTGTTGCTAATTTGTAAAAGATAAAATTCTTTAAGCTATAAATTTTTTCTATTTATATTGCTTACAGAAAGAAAATTTGAAACTCACTGCGTTCAAACAGTCAAATTTTCAGTATTCTGTTTCGCTTCATAAATTACGAAACAATTTCTAATGCCAAGAATTTTATCTTTACAGGTTTAGAAGTTCAACAGCCTTTTTTTATTTGTTATACTTTTTTAAGGCATTTGTAAATTTCTCAATAAACCAATTTCTAAGAGAAAGAGGCTCCAAAATCTCTATTTCATCTAAAAAATAGGAAAAATATCTTTTTGCCTGATGCTCTGAGCATTTAAACTCATATACGTCTCCATTGACAGAGAGAGTTTCAGGTCTATTTAAACCGACATTTGCAAGTAAAGTTTTCCCAAATGGTGTTAAGATTGCTTTTATACGTTTTCCTTCTGATAAAAAGGGATCAAAATTTTTAATGACATTTTCAATGAAATTTTTATCTTGCCACTCTCGTGTCTCTTTAGTAATATAAATGACATCTATATGGTTGAACTTGTAGTTTTTATATTTATCTTCCTGAAAGTCATAGCAAAACAGATAGTTGGCAAGTTCTAATTTTGATGTTCCAATATAAAATGGAAGTACTGTTGTCTGTCTCTTATCTTCAAATCTTATCTTTATTACTTTTTTTTCTTTAATAGCATATCTTATTCTCTCAACATTTTCCTGAAATACAAATAATTCTCTGTTACTTTTAGACTGATGAGCATACTTATGAATAAGCTTTCTTATAAAGTCAGCTTCTACTTGAATTTTTCTCTCCTGAAGAAAATCATAGTATATCTCTCTATTCTTTTTATTAAGATTAAATTGGATAACTGTTTTTTCTTCTGGAATTTCCTGATAGTCATCTATTTTTTCATCTTTTAAATGTTCAAAGATATAGTTTATTAGATAGTTTTTAGTAATTTTAAAGCTTGCTGCATCAGTTTCTAAAATTTCAGCAATGCTTTTATTTAGTGTAACTCTGATTTTCTTTTCCATTTTAAATCCTTCCTTCTTTTTCTTTTATTCTACCATATATAGGGAATTATTTAATAATTTAAAAGAAAAAAATCCTCTTTTTCTCTTTTAAGTAGCAGATGAGGACTTTTTATGTTACAATTTATATATGAGGTCAGCAAAGAGAATTAGATGGAGTTTATATATCTTCTGTGCTGTAAAAATATTACATATAATTTGAGGTGTATGAATGAAAATAAGGTTTTTTGGGGAACTTAACTTAAGAAAATCACAGTATGACACTATAGTTCATCTTCAAGATAGAGATATAATTTTAGACTTAAACTTGGAAAATGTATTGGGGACTAGAAATTGGATAATCAGTTATGATAATTATGTATCTAAAATTTCCAGTTTTAGAAAAGAGATTGAAAGAGAGATACATGAAAATTATAAGGAAAAAGGAATAGTCAAAGAATGGATTGACTATCATATTGAGGAACTGAAGTTTAAAGATGAGGAATTAGATGACTTGCTAGAGGTAAAGTTTAAAAATTGTTCACTTGAAAATAAGCTTTTTTCTCTTTTAAATCTTTCAAGAATAGGATTGTATCCAGGTGATGAAGATTATGCTGTTTGGGATTTTATACTTGATGGAGAATTAAGTGATGAAATATTAGTTGTAATAACTGATATCGATGGAGATTTGATTGATTTTGCATGGGAAACAGAAGGAGAATGATATGGAAAATACAAAAATGAAGAGAGGATTTGTCCTATATGAAGGGACTACATTTAATTTTACAAAATTAAAAGAGATTTTAAAATCAGAATGGGATATTGATGTAAATGGAGAGGAAAAAGATAATACTCTTTTATTTAATGTTGGAAATAATATTATAAAATTAAGCTTTATGGATGGAGTAGTTCCAGAGGGTGAAGCGGAAAAATGTGCAAAGAATAATCTTTTCTGGGAAAAAGCAGTTGAGGAGGTAAAAAAGCATAATACTCATCTAATTGCTGAAATAAGTGGAGGAAAGGATCCAGTAAAAACTGGAAAATTATTTGTTAAAATTGCATCTGCAGCTTTAATGATGGAAAAGGCTATAGGTATATATGTTTATCCAACAGTTATGGAAGCAAAGATGTATATTGATATAGCACAGGAGATAAAAGAGAATGAATTTCCTCTATTAGATCTTGTTTATTTTGGTTTTTACAAGACAGATAATGGAATATGTGGTTACACTGAAGGGATGAATTTTTTTGATAAAAAAGAGATTGAGATAGTAGATTCCGATATTGATTTTACAGATGTATTTGATTTTTTAATTGATGTGGCTAACTATGTAATAGTCTCTGACGTAAAATTAAATGATGGTGAAACTATTGGATTTTCTCCAGAACAAAAACTCCCAATTACAGTATCAGAAGGGGTATCAGTTGAAGGAGACAGTGTTAAAATAGGATTTGAAAAGGCTAATTTAGCTTAATATTATTGAAAAGACTAAGGAGAAGTTGTTATGACAATGCTAACATGGTTTATTATTGGAGTTGTTCTCCTGGGAATTGAACTTATAAATTTTGGTTTGGTGTCTATATGGTTTGCTATAGGTGCTTTTATTACAATGTTTTTTACTGATTTTTCTCTAAAAGTTCAAATAGGAATTTTTGTTATCACTTCTGCACTATTTCTTTTCCTTATAAGAAGAGTAGCAGTTAAACACATGAAAGGAAGAAGTAAAGAACTTGATAGAATTACATCTAAAAAGGTAAAAATAGAGAGTATCAAAAACAGAGGAGACTCGATAATTTATAATGTAAGACTGGATGGCAAATACTGGGAAGCAATTGGAGATTACTCATTTAATATTGGAGATATTGCTATAGTTAAAGAGATAACTGGAAACAAACTTGTATTGATCCCAGTTGATGAAAGATAGCAAAAGGGGGAAGTTATGTTTTTTTTAATATTTTTACTTATATTGATAATTATTATTTTAATAGCTCTTCATGTAAGAATCGTAGCTCAGTCTCAAGCATATGTTATAGAGAGATTAGGTGCATATCTTACTACATGGGATGTGGGACTAAATGTTCTGGTGCCTTTTTTAGATAGAATAGTAAAAAAAGTATCTTTAAAGGAGCAGGTTTTAGATTTTCCACCTCAACCAGTTATAACCAAGGATAATGTAACTATGCAGATAGACTCTGTAGTATATTTTCAGATAACAGATCCAAAGCTATATACTTATGGAGTTGAAAAACCTTTAAATGCAATTGAAAATCTTACTGCTACTACATTAAGAAATATTATTGGTGAACTTGAACTGGATCATACTTTAACTTCCAGAGATACAATAAATACAAAGATGAGAGCAATCTTAGATGAAGCAACTGACCCATGGGGAATAAAGATTAATAGAGTTGAACTTAAAAATATTATTCCACCTGCAGAGATTCAGGACGCAATGGAAAAACAGATGAAAGCTGAAAGAGAGAGAAGAGAGGCTATATTAAGAGCAGAAGGGCAAAAAAAATCTTCAATTCTTGTAGCTGAAGGAGAAAAAGAGGCAGCAATTCTTCAGGCTGAAGCTAAAAAAGAAGCTCAGATAAGAGAAGCTGAAGGTAGAGCAGAAGCGATATTAAAAGTACAGAAAGCTCAGGCAGAGGCAATAAAACTTTTAAAAGAGGCTGGTGCTGATAAAGCTGTCTTAGCACTTAAAGGAATGGAAGCAATGGGAAAGGTTGCTGATGGAAAGGCAACAAAGATAATAATTCCAAGTGAACTTCAAAATGTAGTTACTTTAAGTGAGATATTTCATGAAAGTAAAAATAAAGTAGAGTAGTAAAAAAAGCTGTTGCAAATATGTAGAAATAAAATTCTTGGGCATTAGAAATTATTTCGTAATTTATGCAGCGAAACAGAATACTGAAAATTTGACTGTTTAAACGAAGTGAGTTTCAAATTTTCTTTCTGTAAGCAAGATAAATAGAAAGAATTGATAGCTTAGAGAATTTTATTTTTATAGTTTTATAAATGTGACAGCTTTTTTTATTTTCTTATAAAAATAAAGGTAGAATTTTAGAAGATTTTACAAAAAGTATGATAGAATAGGTAGTGAAAGTACAACGTAAAAAGAGGAGAGATAGATGGAAATTAAAAACTTTATGAATTTTATTGAAAAAAGCAGTACAGCTTTTCATGCAGTAAGTAATTTAAAGGAGATGCTTGATAAAGCAGGATTTAAAAATTTAAATGAAGGAGTAACTGTAGAAAGAGGAGGATCATACTATAAAGTTAGAAATGATTCAGCTATAATAGCTTTTAAAGTTCCAGAGAATGAGAATTTTGGTTCATTCAGATTAGCAAGTGCTCACTCTGATTCACCATGTTATAAAGTAAAAGCTAATCCAGTTATATATAAACAAGGTTATACTCTATTAAATGTTGCACCATATGGCGGAATGATACATTCTACATTTTTTGATGTTCCATTAAAATTGGCAGGAAGAGTAGCTTATCTTGATAAAGAAAATAATGTTAAGACTAAACTTATTGATTATGATAAACCAAATGTAATGATAGCAAATCTTGCAATACATTTTAATAGACAGATTAATAATGGATATGAATATAAAGCAGCAAAGGATATAGTACCAATTTTAGGACTAGGAGAGATTGATCTTTTAAAATCAATAAAAGAGGAATTTAATATTGATGGAGAGATAGTATCTCATGATCTTTTTGTATGCAGTGCAGCTAAACCATATGTGTGGGGAACAAATAATGAATTTATAAGTTCACCTAGACTTGATGACTTAGAATGTGCTTATGCATCAGTTAGAGCTCTAATAAATTCTAAAGTTAATGAGGTAGCAATGGCTCTTATATTTAACAACGAAGAGGTAGGATCTTTATCATATATGGGTGCAAATTCAGACTTCTTATTTACTGTTTTAACAAAAATTAGAGAGGATCTTAAATTATCTGAAAACTGGTTATATGAATCTTTAGAAAGAAGTTTTGTTATAAGTGCTGATAATGCTCATGCATTACACCCAAATTATACTGAATCTTATGATATGAATAATCTAACAATGATAAACCAGGGGCCAGCTATTAAATTTAGTCCAAGTCAAAAGTATACAACAGACTCTGTAACTGCTGCTAAATTTATAGCTCTATGCAAAGAAAGCGGAGTTAACTATCAATGTTTTGAAAATCATTCAAATGTATTAGGGGGATCAACACTTGGAAATATCTCTATATCACAAGTATCTATTCCATCAGTTGATATAGGTCTTCCACAACTTGCAATGCACTCTTCGTGCGAAACTGCAGGTACAAAAGATTTTGTTGATTTGATAAAAGTACTTGAAAGACACTATTCTGTAAAATAACATTATTTACGAGGCTATTGCATTTTTTATAAATTTGCAATAGCCT
>NZ_JADRHM010000029.1 GCF_018205345.1 Fusobacterium sp. DD2 | reverse complement strand
TTTTGTAAAATAAGCTGTAAACAGTTTTTAACAGTACTATATAGGACAAAATATCTTGTAATTATAATAAAAAATGCTATCATATATATTGGAATAATGATATTTGGAAGTTACATAAGGAGAGATTATCATGTTTGGAATATTTTTAATAGTTGTAGGTATGGGAGCAGTAATTTTAGGATTAGCACTTTTCATTGGTCTTTCTTCAACTGAGGAAAATAAAGAGGAAGAAAAACAAGATACTATTGAGGAAATAAGAGACAATGAAATCGAGAAACTTCTGGATGAGATAGATAAAGAAAAAAAAGATAAAGTGCTTACTTCTGAGGAATTACAATTTTTAGATCTGCTTTCTGAATTTAATAACCTCATAATTGAAAGTTTAAAAAGAGATGTAGAAAAGGGAAGATTTATAAGAAAGAAAATCTATTATCAATTGAAAGAGCAGGGTGATAAGATTGTAAAATCGATTCCAGCAACTTTGAATTCACCAGTAATAGATGAATTTAAAGAACATTATCAAAAATATTTTCAAAAGGATATATATAATGAGATAAATAAAGAGTATATAAAAAATGAGCTTATAAAATCAGAAACTCTTCTTAATAATATTGATGGAAAGGCATTAGATGAGCAGCAAAAAATGGCTGTAGTAATAGATGACGATGCTGTTGTTATAGCAGGGGCAGGATCTGGAAAAACTTTGACAATTGCAGCAAAAGTAGCTTATCTTGTAAAGGTAAAAAAAGTTGATCCACAACAAATTTTGCTGGTAACTTATACTAAGAAGGCAGCAGAAGAGATGAAAGAAAGAATAGTTGAAAAAATGGGAATCAATGCTAAAATCTCTACATTCCATGCTTATGGTAAAAGTATATTAGATACAGTCAATGATGTAAAAAAAGCTGTACTAGAAGAGAGTCAAGTAAAAACTGCTTTAAAAAAACTTCTTAAAGAAGATATAATCAAACAGACAGAACTATTTTCTGATTTCTTTTATTTTTGTGATGTATTTTTATATAATGATAAAACTATTGAAGTACTTGAAAATGAGATGTCAAGTATAGCTGATTTAAATTATATGATACAGCTGGCTGAAGAAAACAAAAACAATCCTATTGCTTTTGAGAACTGTATAAATAATATAGAAGCTGCACTTAGAAACTCACATCTTAAAGTAAAAGTTGATAAAAACAATAATATAAGGATTATTAATACCACTGAATTTAGAGTTTCTGACAGTTTAAAAAACTATATAGTTGGAAATAGAAGCAGAACAGTTAGAAATGAATTGGAAGAATTGGAGAAGTTGAAAAAGGAAAGATGGCTGGAAGGATATGAGGATACTCTAGAGTTTGAAAAACTTGTAGCTAAGATAGATCAATTATCAGAAGAACTTTCTACATTGAAAAAGGAAAGTGTAAAAAGTCGTGAAGAGTTAATGATTGCTAACTATTTATTTCTAAATGGAATCAGATATGAGTATGAAGCAAATTATGAACAAAAAACTGGGACTAAGATCTTCAGACAGTATACTCCTGATTTTTATCTTGTAGATTATGGAATATACTTAGAGCATTTTGGTATAAATAAAGAGGGAAAAGCACCTCAGTACTCATTTGAAGAGGAAAATCGTTATATAGAAGGGATAGAGTGGAAGAGGGCTCTTCATAGAAAAAATAATACAGTAATGATTGAAACTTATTCTTGGGAAAATTCAGAAGGAGTTCTTCTTAAAAATCTGGAAAGAAAGTTGAAAGAGCATAATGTTAATTTTCAACCAGTAGATGAAAAGTTCGTCGTTCAGGCTGTAGAAGAAGCTTTTGCTGAAAGTGGAAGTAAGGGAACAGTATTCATTCGGCTTCTGAATACATTTTTATCACTATTTAAATCAAATGGATATGAGTTAAGTGAACTGGATAAATTTGTAACACAATCAGCCCATCCACTTAGAATTGAAAGAGAAAATCTTTTTTTCAAAATATTTAGATATTACTACAATCTTTATGAAAAGTATCTATTGGATAACGATAAGATGGATTTTGCAGATATGTTAGGTAAAGCCAGTAAAGAGATAAAAAATGTACCTACTTTCTTTGAGTACATAATAGTAGATGAATTTCAAGATACATCAATTTCTAAGTATAATATTTTGAAGGAGCTTATAAAGAAAGATAAAAATATCAAGGTTATGGCTGTTGGTGACGACTGGCAATCAATATATAGATTTAGTGGTGGTGATATATCACTTATTACAAATTTTGAAAAATATTTTGGAAAAAGCCATCTTCTTAAAATTGAAAAAACTTACAGAAATAGCCAGGAATTGATAGATATAGCGAGTAGTTTTATAATGAAAAATAAAAATCAAATAAAAAAGAGCTTGAAATCTGTAAAAAGGCTGGGAGAGGCAGCTGTAAAAGGAATCTTTTATGAAACAACTCCAATTGTGGGCATGAATTTATATTTTAAAAATACAGATGGAGAAGAAGCAGGTATTAAACCTCAATATGGACACTTAGCAGCAGCTTTCGGTAAGATGATGGATGATATCAGCAAGAGATATAAAAATGGTGCAAAAGCTGAAATCATGTTGCTTGGAAGATATAATATGGATATAGACAAACTTGTTGATAGAATTGGACTGGAAAAGAAACATGTAATTGGAAAGAGAGGAAAACCAATTAAAAAGGTGGAATATTATTTTCATCATCGTCATCCAAATCTTCATTTGAATTTCCACACTGTCCATTCATCTAAAGGACTGGAAGCAGATGAAGTTATAATTATAAATAACTTTAACTCAGAAAATGAAATGGGATTTCCATCATGTATGTCAGATGATTCACTCCTTGAATATGTTTTAGCTGAACCTGATTTATTTCCATATAGTGAAGAAAGACGTTTATTTTATGTAGCACTTACAAGAACTAAAAATTATGTGTATTTAATAATTGAGATAGGTAATAAGTCTATATTTGTACAGGAACTGGAGCGTGAAGGAAAAATAGATATGATGCCTTACTGCAGTTTAGAAAAATATGATGAAATAAAAAACTGTATTTAGAATAAGAAAAGATTAATATGAATTGAGAAGGATTGATTTCTACATTATCAGAAATCAGTCCTTTTTAATTTCATTATCACTTATGTTTACACTGATTTACAGATAATAATTAGAGCTTTATAAACAGCTGTAAAAATTGTGTAAAAAAATAATTAACCTGCCTTTAACTTCAAATTAATACTCTCTTTACTCTATCTTAATATAATTACACTAAGGAAATTAAAGATATAGAAAAAAAGGAGAGATAAAATGAAAAAAACATTGATTGCGGGAATGATGATGGCGGCCTTATTTGTTGGTTGTGGTAGTGGAGATAAAAAAGATGAGGAACTTACAGCAGAAAAGATAAACTCAATGTCAGTGGAACAGATATTTGATGCTGCTAAAAAAGAGGGAAGAGTTGATTCAGTAGGAATGCCAGATACATGGGCAAACTGGAAAGGAACTTGGGATGATTTAAAAACTAAATATGGAATTGACCATGCTGACACAGATATGAGTAGTGCTCAGGAGATAGCAAAATTTGAAAATGAAGGAAAGAATGCTTCAGCAGATATTGGAGATATTGGAGTTGGATTTACACCAGTAGCAGTAGCAAAAGATGTTGTGTTACCTTATAAGACAAGTCACTGGAATGATGTTCCTGACTGGGCAAAGGATAAAGATGGAAAATGGGTATTGGGATATACTGGAACAATTGCATTTATAGTAGATAAGACTCAGGTGCCAGAAGATCAGATACCAAGAACATGGGAAGATTTAAGACATGGTAAATATATGGTAAACCCTGGAGAAGTTGGAATTGCAGCTCAGGCAAATAGTGGAATACTTGCTGCAGCACTTGCATTAGGTGGAAATGAAAAAAACCTTCAACCAGCTTTAGATCTTTATGCAGATATAGCTAAACAAGGTAGATTAGGACTTCTAGATTCAGGAATACAAAATCTTGAAAAAGGTGAAATTCAGGTAGGAATCCTATGGGACTTCAATGCTTTAAACTATAGAGATGCAATTGATAAAAACAGATTTGAAGTACTTATCCCAGCAGATGGATCTCTAATCAGTGGATACTCTACAATAATTAATAAATATGCAAAACATCCATATGCAGCAATGGCAGCTAGAGAGTATATTCTAAGTGATGATGGACAGGTAAATCTTGCAAGAGGTTATGCAAAACCAATAAGAAAAGTAGCTCTTCCAGCTGATGTAGCAAGTAAGCTTCTTCCAGATGAAGAGTATAAAAATGCAAAACCTGTAACTGATCATCAGGCTTGGAATGACAGCTCTAAAGGATTACCAGAAATGTGGCAGGAAAAGGTTCTTGTAAATGTTAAATAATCAGATAAATAAAGTGATACTTGTTGTGATAGATGGACTGAGTTATGAAATGAAAAGATATATGGGATATCTTGAAGCCTTATGTTATGAAAAAAAGTCCAGTTGCTATAGAGTAAAAAGTGGATATCCCAGTTTATCAAGACCCTTGTATGAAGAGATTCTTACAGGGGTCTCTCCTATAGAAAGTGGAATTGTGAACAATGAGATAAAAAGAAAATCTAAAGAGGAAAGCATATTTTCACTTGCAATAAAAAATGGAAAAACAACAGGAGCAGCAGCATATTATTGGATTGAAGAACTTTATAATTCAGGAGGTTTTGATCCAATAGCTGCTATGGAAGTGGAAAACATAGATGGGAATATAAATTATGGAAGATTTTATTGGGAAGACAATTATCCAGATTCACATGTGTTTGCACAGGGAGAGATAATAAGAAAGAGATATAATTCTGATTTTCTATTGATCCATTCAATGAATGTAGATTATGCAGGGCATAAGTTTGGTGGAAATTCTAAAGAGTATATATATTCAGCAATGAAGGTCTCAGATATTATCTCTAAATATATGCCTACCTGGATAGAAGAAGGTTATCAGATAATAGTTACTGCTGATCATGGAATGAATGAGAATGGCTTGCATGGTGGAACAGATAGTGTAGAAAGTGAAGTTCCCATGTGGATAGTTGGAGATATAGTGATGGAAAGTGGATTGGAAGAAACTGTATCTCAGAGAAAAATTGCACCTTTATGTTGTAAAGGTTTAGGAATAGAGAGATCCAAAAGGATGGTGTCGTTAGATGAATAAAACCTGGGGAAATAGTGAGAAAAGGAAAGCAATGCTGATACTTCTTCCTTTTTTCATTCTTATGATAATGTTTGAAGTGCTGCCATTTATAAATGTTGTAGCAGGAAGCTTTTTTGCAATAGGTGGAATACCTACACTTAATAACTATGCAGTTGTGTTTAGAAGTAATTTTTTAGGACAGGCAATAAGAAACTCATTGGAACTTTCAATATATTCAACTATTTTTGGAATGATAATAGCCTTTCAGGGAGCTTACTCACTAAACAGATTGAGATACAGTTCAAGAAAATATGCTGTACTTTTAATCAATATGATTTCCAATTTTAATGGAATCCCACTTGCCTTTTCCTTTGTAATACTCTTTGGGTTAAATGGAGTAATGACAGTGATACTTAAAAATATGGGGCTTCTCCATGGATTCAATCTTTTTTCAAGAGATGGTCTTTTGCTTATGTATACCTACTTTCAAATTCCATTAGGAATACTTCTTCTCTATCCAAGCTTTTCAAAATTGCAAAAGGAGTGGGAAGAGATGGCATATATACTTGGAGCAGGCAAATTTACTTACTGGAGAAAAATAGGTATACCTGTGCTTATCCCTGAAATTACAGGGACAGCTCTTATTCTATTTGCCAATGCAATGGGAGCATATGCATGTACTTTAGCCTTAACAAGTGGAAACTATAATGTTATGACAATTAGAATTACAAGTTATATTGGTGGAGAGACATCATATGAACCTGGACTTGCAAGTGCCCTTGCTGTTGTTCTTGCAATATTCTTGATTTCAGCTACAGCTATAAATGAGATATTTATAAAGAGAGGTAAGAGATATGAAAGTTAATAAGCATGGAATTATAGTTACAGTTATAATGATAATATTTTTTTACCAGTAGTGGGAACAGCTCTTTACTCTTTAAGTACCAACTGGAGTGGAACAATATTTCCAGATGGATTTACAATAAAATGGTATTTTGAAATTATGAAATCTCAATTTCTTTTAAAAGCTATGTTCAGGACAGTATATATCTGCTTTATATCCCTTGTTTTTATTGTTGTGATAATGGTACCAACTATATTTGTAACCTCTTACTATTTTCCTAAAATGGAAAAACTTATGGAGTTTTTAGTACTTCTATGCTTTTCAATACCTGGAGCAGTTTCAGTAGTTGGACTTATGAAAATATATTCAAATGGGATTTTGGAAATCACAGGAACTCTATATATACTTATTGGTGTTTACTTTGTTCTTGCCTTTCCATTTATGTATAGAGGTATAAAAAACAGTATGAATGCAATTCCCATGAGGGAGATAATAGAGAGTGCCAATATTTTAGGAGCATCAACTCCAAAGGCTTTTATCAGACTTATACTTCCAAATATGAGGAAAGGAATAATTGTATCACTTCTTCTTACATTCTCAATTCTATTTGGAGAATTCCTACTTGTAAATATGCTTGTAGGAGGAAAATATCAGACTATGCAGATGTATATCAACAGTATCCGTACTGGAGTCAGTGGACATTTTTCCAGTGCTGTTGTAACAGTGTATTTTCTGATGATATTTGTAATCACATTTTTAGGATTTGGATTTAATAGAGAAAAAGGAGATAAATAATGGAATTTATAACAGTAAAGAACCTTGAGAAGAGCTATGGTAAAGAAAATATTTTTAAGAATATAAATTTTGAGATAAAAAAGGGAGAATTTATAACTCTTCTTGGCCCAAGTGGATGTGGAAAATCAACGCTTTTAAGATGTATAGCTGGACTCAATACAATAGATAATGGAAATATTTTTGTAAATGGAGAGGAGATAAGCAGAAAATCTCCTAAAGATAGAGGAATAGGAATGGTATTTCAAAACTATGCACTTTTTCCAAATCTTGATGTATATGAAAATATAGCTTTTGGCTTAAGAGTAAAAGTTCTTGGGAAAGAAGAGATAGATAAAAGGGTAAAAAATGTAATCTCTTTAGTTCAACTGGAGGGAAAAGAGCATCATATGCCACATGAATTAAGTGGAGGACAGAAACAGAGAACAGCTATTGCAAGATCTGTTGTAATGGAACCTAAGATTTTACTGTTAGATGAACCTCTGTCAGCACTTGATGCAAAGGTCAGAAAAGAGCTAAGAGATGAACTTAAAAAGATTCAGAGAAAGCTTGATATCACTACAATATTTGTAACACATGACCAGGAAGAGGCACTTACTATTTCAGATAGAATCTTTGTAATGGACAGAGGAAATATAGTGCAGATGGGTACTCCTGAAGAGGTGTATACATCACCAAACAGCTTGTTTTTGGCTAAATTTATTGGAAACTATAATATATTTGAAGAGAATGAGATTAAAGCATTATTTCCAGAAAAAGATGTGAAACTTCTAGCTATAAGGCCTGAAGCTATATATATAAAGGAAAGTACAAGAAATTATATTCGGGATCATTTTATCTGTAAAAAGGCAGTGATAAAGGGAATAAATATCCTTGGAAATGTAATAAGATATCTTACAACTATTAATGGCGTAGAGATAACAGTAGATCTGTTAAACAGAGGAGAATATAAGGTATATACAATAGGTTCAGAGGTAGAGGTAATGTTTTTAAAAAATGAACTTAAAGTTTTAAATTAAAAATCAGAGGGAGAAAGATATGATTTTAAGTGACTACCATATGCACAGTGAGTTTTCAGGAGATTCAATTGAAAATATAGATGACCTGGTAAGATATGCAATAGATATGGGATTGGAAGAGATAGCTATCACTGACCATTTTGAGTATGACATGGAAGGGATTACAGGAAAATGGATATTGGATCTTAAAAAATACACAGAGAAAATAGAAGAGATAAAAGAGAGATACAGTAAAGAGATAAAGATAAAATTAGGTGTAGAAGTAGGTGTACAGCCTCATACAAGAAATTATATAGAGGGGGAACTAAAAAAATATCCCTTTGATTTTATAATAGCCTCAGGTCATGGTATTGAAAGACAGGATATATCCTTTGGAAGGATACATATAGGGAAAACAAGAGATGAGATTCAAACCATGTATTTTGAAAATTTATTAAAAAATGTAGAAGCGTATTCCCATTATTCTGTATATGGTCATCTGGATTTTATAACAAGATATGGTGGAGAAAAGTTCAGAGGTCTTAATTATGATAAGCAGAAAGATATAATTGATGAGATATTGAAAATCATCATATATAAAGGTAAAGGAATAGAGATAAACACTTCAGGATTCAGATATGGAGAAAATAGATTTTATCCAGATACAAGGGTATTAAAGAGATATTTGGAACTTGGTGGAGAGATAATTACAGTTGGGTCAGATGCTCATAGAAAAGAGGATATAGGAAAAGATTTCAACAGAGTATATGATTTTTTAAAATCATTTGGTCAGAATTATATCTGTCTTTTTGAGAATATGAATCCTATTTTCAAAAAGATTTAAATACAATTAGATAAATAGAAAGAAAAAAGATGTTGTGTGAAAATACGACATTTTTTATTTTTCACAAAAAACCACATTTTTCATAGCTTTATAGTATAAATTCGTGCATTTTTTTTGAAATTATAGTATAATAGAGAGGTAATTAAAAATTAAGGAGATGATAACAAATGAACATTATGTTATTTGGTGCCCCAGGTGCCGGAAAAGGAACTCAAGCTAAATTCCTTATTGAAAAATATGGTATACCTCAAATTTCTACTGGAGATATTTTAAGAGCTGCTATAAAAGCTGGAACTCCAATGGGAATGGAAGCTAAGAAATTTATGGATGAAGGAAAATTAGTTCCAGATTCAACAATTATTGGAATAATAAAAGATAGATTATCAGAAGAAGATTGTAAAAAAGGATTTATCCTTGATGGATTCCCAAGAACTATAGCTCAAGCTGAAGCTTTAGAAGTATTAATGAAAGAGATGGGAATAAAACTTGATAAAGTTATTTCATTAAATGTACCTGATGAATTAATCGTAGGAAGAGTAACTGGAAGAAAAGTATGCCCAGTATGTGGAGCATCATTCCATGTAAAATTCAATCCACCAAAAGTAGAAGGAAAATGCGACTACTGTGGTGCTGACTTAATCACAAGAAAAGACGACAATGCAGAAACAGTAACTAAAAGATTAGCTGAATATCACTCTCAGACAGCTCCATTATTTGATTTCTACAAAACAAGAGATCTACTAGTTGATATTGATGGAACTAAAGAAGTTAAAGCAATAACTGCTGAGATATTTGCTATTCTTGACTAATTATTAGAAAGGACTATAGATGGCATTAATAAAAACATTAGAGGATATAAAAGAGATAAAAAAGGCTAATCAGGTAATTGCGAGATTATATAATGATATACTACCTAAATATATAAAACCTGGAATTTCTACATTAGAAATAGATAAAATCGTTGATGACTATATCAGAAGTCAAGGAGCTATACCAGGATGTATAGGCGTTCCAGGACTATATGGACCTTTTCCTTGTGCAACTTGCATATCTGTAAATGACGAAGTTGTTCATGGAATCCCTACTGACAGAGTTCTAAAAGATGGAGATATAGTAAGTGTTGATACTGTATCTGTATTAAATGGATATTATGGTGACTCTGCAATAACATACCCAGTTGGTAATATTGATGAAGAAGCTAAAAGACTTTTGGAAGTTACTGAAAGATCAAGAGCAATTGGTATTGAAAATGCAGTAGCAGGAAACAGACTTGGTGACATTGGTCATGCTATCCAACAATATGTTGAAAAGAATGGTTTTTCTGTAGTTAGAGATTATGCAGGGCATGGAGTTGGACACGAAATGCACGAAGATCCAATAGTTGCAAACTATGGAAGAAAAGGTAGAGGTTATAAGATTGAAAACGGAATGGTTTTGGCAATAGAACCAATGGTAAATGAAGGAACTTATAAACTTAATATGCTAGATGACGGTTGGACAGTTGTGACTAAAGATGGAAAAAGATCAGCACACTTTGAGCACTCAATTGCAATTGTTGATGGAAAACCTATTATATTAAGTGAATTAGATTAATTTCTTAAAATAAAAAAAAGAGGAAATACAAGTTTTATTTTGTATATATAAGAGTGGCATAAAACTTAATATTTAAGGATTGACGGATTTGGACTTTTTAAGTAAAACCTACATTATATATAGAGCAAAAAAATTATTTAATAAGTCATGGCAAGGCAGTTATTCACATGTTAAAAACTAATGAATAACAAAGCTAAAAAAAGTTCAATAAAATCAATATTTTTATAGACTTTTTATATTTATTGTGTTATAATAATCTTCGAAGTTCTGTTCGATAGGAGGAATTATGTCAAAAAAAGATGTTATCGAATTAGAAGGTACTATTTTAGAAGCCCTTCCAAATGCGATGTTTAAAGTTGAATTAGAGAATGGGCATACTATTTTAGGCCATATCTCTGGTAAAATGAGAATGAACTATATCAAAATTTTACCTGGAGATGGAGTGACTGTACAAATCTCTCCTTATGACTTGTCAAGGGGTAGAATAGTATACAGGAAAAAAAATTAATATCACGAAAGGAGGCAGATGAATGAAAGTAAGAGTATCAGTTAAACCTATTTGTGACAAGTGCAAAGTTATCAAGAGACATGGAAAAGTTAGGGTTATATGTGAAAACCCAAAACACAAACAAGTTCAAGGATAATTTTGAATGAGAGTTTGTTAATAGTACGACAATTAAGACGTGGAGTACTGTAAAGATATGTTGGCTGTAGAGCCATCTCCGAGTTTAGGAAGCGGAACATATCGATGAAAGTATTTAGTTGGTTTATATTACCAACAAAAATATAAAAAATTTTCGACAGAGGAGGAAACAATTTTGGCTAGAATAGCAGGAGTAGATATCCCAAGAAACAAAAGAGTTGAGATTGCGTTAACTTACATTTACGGTATCGGAAAACCAACTTCTCAAAGAGTATTAACAGAAGCTGGAGTTAATTTTGATACAAGAGTTAAAGACTTAACTGAAGAAGAGATTAACAAGATTAGAGATATCATCAAAACTATCAAGGTAGAGGGAGATCTTAGAAAAGAAGTAAGACTTTCAATCAAAAGACTTTTAGACATCAAATGTTACAGAGGTCTAAGACACAAAATGAATCTACCAGTAAGAGGACAAAGTTCTAAAACTAACGCTAGAACAGTAAAAGGTCCTAAAAAACCTATTAAAAAGTAATTGATCATTTTAGAGGAATTATAGAATTTATAATTTAGCAAGGGAGGTAGCTTAAGTTGGCTAAAAATAAGATAGCTAAAGCAAAAAAGAAAGTTAAAAATATTCCTAACGGAGTAGCCCATATACATTCAACTTTTAACAACACTATAGTTGCTATTACTGACGCAGAAGGAAAAGTTGTAAGTTGGAGATCAGGAGGAACTTCTGGTTTCAAAGGTACTAAAAAAGGTACTCCATTTGCAGCTCAAATTGCAGCTGAACAAGCAGCAAACGTAGCTATGGAAAGTGGAATGAAGAAAATAGAAGTAAGAGTGAAAGGTCCTGGATCAGGAAGAGAAGCTTGTATCAGATCTTTACAAGCAGCTGGATTAGAGGTAACTAAGATAACTGACGTTACACCTATCCCTCACAATGGATGTAGACCACCAAAAAGAAGAAGAGTGTAGTCTCACATATTTATTTTGAAATGAATATTATTGCGGCAAAATGAATACAAAGGAGGAATATTTAGAAAATGGCAAGAAATAGACAGCCTATATTGAAGAAATGTAGAGCGCTAGGAATTGAACCACAAATTTTAGGAGTTAATAAATCTTCTAAAAGAGGACCTAGACCTAACGCAAACAGAAAACCTACAGAGTATGCAGTTCAATTAAGAGAAAAACAAAAAGCAAAATTTATATATAACGTAATGGAAAAACAATTTAGAAAGATATACGATGAAGCAGCAAGAAAACTTGGTGTTACTGGTTTAACATTAATCGAATATCTTGAAAGAAGATTAGAAAATGTAGTGTACAGATTAGGATTTGCAAAAACTAGAAGACAAGCTAGACAAATCGTAACTCACGGACACATTGCAGTAAATGGAAGAAGAGTTAATATACCTTCTTACAGAGTAAAAGTAGGAGATGTAATCTCTGTAATCGAAAATTCAAAAAATATAGAAATAATCAAAGCGTCTGTAGAAGAAGCAACTGTTCCAGCTTGGTTAGAGCTAGACAAAGCTGCTTTCTCTGGTAAAGTTTTACAAAACCCAACTAAAGACGACTTAGATTTCGAATTAAATGAGTCACTAATAGTTGAGTTCTACTCTAGATAATAGCCCTTTTAATAGGAGTTGATTAAATGTTAAAAATTGAAAAACATGCAAGGGGTATCAATATAACTGAAGTAAAAGAGAGCGAATTTAAAGGTCAATATATCGTTGAGCCTTTATATAGAGGTTATGGGCATACTGTTGGTAATGCTTTGAGAAGAGTTTTACTTTCGTCTATCCCAGGAGCTGCTATTAAAGGTGTGAGAATCGAAGGAGTATTGAGCGAATTCTCTGTTATGGAAGGAATAAAGGAAGCTGTAACTGAAATTATCCTTAACATTAAAGAAATAGTTGTTAAAGCTGAAACAAGCGGTGAAAGAAAAATGACTCTTTCTGTTAAAGGACCAAAAGTGGTAACTGCAGCTGACATAATACCTGACGTAGGTATAGAAATAGTGAATCCTGAACAAGTTATTTGTACAATAACAACAGATAGAGAACTTGACATGGAATTTCTAGTAGATACTGGAGAAGGTTTCGTAGTATCAGAAGATATTGAAAGAAAAGACTGGGCAGTGGATTATATAGCAGTTGATGCTATCTATACACCTATCAGAAAAGTTTCTTACACTATCCAAGATACAATGGTTGGTAGAATGACTGACTTTGACAAACTTACTTTAGATATCGAAACTGACGGAAGCATTGAAATTAGAGATGCATTGTCTTACGCGGTAGAGTTATTGAGATTACACTTTGATCCTTTCTTAGAATTAGGTAACAAGATGGAAAACCTAAGAGCTGAAGTAGAGGATGAAGAAGAAGATTCAACTACTCACTCTAAAGATGATAATATTCTAAATACTAAAATAGAGGAGCTAGATTTAACTGTTAGATCGTTTAACTGTTTAAAGAAAGCTGGAATAGAAGAAGTTGGACAATTATCTAAATTGTCTCACAACGAACTTCTAAAGATTAAAAACCTAGGAAGAAAATCATTAGATGAAATCCTAGAAAAAATGAAAGAATTAGGATATGATCTAACTCAAAATGGATCTCCTGAATAGGATAATAATAAGGAGGATAGCTAACTAATGAATCACAATAAATCATATAGAAAGTTAGGTAGAAGAGCTGACCACAGAAAAGCTATGCTAAAAAACTTAACTATATCTTTAATAAGTGCAGAAAGAATTGAAACTACTGTAACTAGAGCAAAAGAATTAAGAAAATTTGCAGAAAGAATGATAACTTTAGGAAAGAAAAATACATTAGCTTCTAGAAGAAATGCATTTGCATTCCTAAGAAATGAAGAAGCAGTAGCTAAGTTATTCAACGAAGTAGCACCTAGATACACAGAAAGAAATGGTGGATATACAAGAATCATCAAAACTTCTGTAAGAAAAGGTGACTCTTCAGAAATGGCTATTATTGAATTAGTTTAATAATTAGTTTCTGATATATAAAGAGGAACAGAGATGTTCCTCTTTTTTAATCCTTTCCAAATAAATAGCAGTAAATTAAGCAAAACCTCATATAAAGAAAAATAAAAAATTCGCAAACAAGTTATATTAAAAAAGTTATATTGATATTTTAAAAGGGCACCCATATTAATGGATGCCCTTTTATTTTATAGTTTTATATTTGAAATATGATATTTTTTATATGTGTACACTTGTATTTAGCACTTAAAAACAATTTTAAGACAATTTATGTAGCCATTAGTCATACAAATTGTAAAATAGGTTTTAGACCATATTAAGGCTCTTGCATCAATATCTAATAAGAAGATAAATAAGGGATAAACCAACAGATTCACCTACTACAAGAAGTCCCCATTTGAAGAATTCCTTAAAGGTAATCTCAATTCCCCCTTTTTTAGCTACTGAGGAACCAACTATATTTGCTGCAGCTCCAACTATTGTCATATTTCCACCAAGACATGCTCCTAATGCAAGTGCCCACCATAACATCTGTGTATCTCCAGTCATAGTAGGAACTACACCAGCAAGAATCTTACCAAATGAAAGTGCATGTGGTATTGAACCTATAATAGGTGAAAGTATTGCTGAAAGAATAAGTATAACAGTTGAAGTAACTTTGATATTTCCCTCTGTAAGATATAGAAGGAATCCAGATAGTTTGCTTATAATTCCAAGGTGCTCTATTCCTTCAACTAGAATAAATAATCCACCAAAGAAAAACAGCGTATCCCATTCTATTTTTGCAAATATCTCTTCAGGTTTTTTCTTACTTAAAAACATAAGTGTTGCAGCACCAAAAAGTGCAATGATAGAAAGACCAAATTTTGATATAGCATTTGTTAAAAATCCAATTATTACAATAAGGAATATTATAAGTGATTGTGCAAGTAATACCTTATCTTTTATAGTTCTGTCAAGACTCAACTCCATAATACCAGCTTTTAATTCATTAGAAACCTGAAGTTTGTCTCTGAAACAGAAAACTGCTGTACTTAGAAGTACCACCATATTTATTATAATAATAGGTGTTAAGTTGATAATGAAATCATTAAAATCCAGTCCACTTAAACTTGCTATAATAAGGTTAGGTGGGTCACCAATCATTGTTGCAGTACCACCAATGTTAGAAGCAAATATCTGCATCAGTACAAATGGTTTTGGGTCAACTTCCAGCCTTTTAGCTAAAAATATTGTAACTGGGACAACAAGAAGTATTGTAGTTACGTTATCTAGAACAGCTGAGAATAGTGCTGTTACAACAGAGGTAAATACAAGAATCTTAATAGGATTACCTCTTACTAACTGTGCTATCTTAATTGCGACCCATTGGAATATTCCAGTCTCTGACATAATCTCTACAATCATCATCATTCCCATTAAAAGAAATAGAATCTCCAGATTATAACCTATTGTCCTAAGTGCCTCATGCTCTGAAATTATTCCAGTGACTACCATGAGAGAAGCACCAATCATTGTAACTATAGATTTAGGGTACTTTTCAGTAATAATAAAATAGAAGGTTATTATAAAGATAATAACGCCAAGAATTAATCTAAGTAGTTCCATACTTTTCCCCGCCTTTTATATAATATATAAATAATAGAACAACATAAAATTATACTTTACAATATAATTATATTTCTTTAGTCTACAATAATCAACTATTTTATGGAAAAAATAATAAAAAGGGGGTATCTATTCACCAATTTGTTGAAGAGATAATATAACTTCATGGAGTTTATCTACACCTTTTTTTATCTCATTGACTGGAGCAGAAGCAAAGCTTAAACGGATATAGTCAGATTTTGCATTTTTATCGATGTAAAAAACTGTTCCTGGCAGAATTGAAATCTTCATATCACGTAAAATAGCATATACAAGATTTGAATTGATATTGTCAGGAAGTTTTATCCAGAAGTAAAAACCTCCACCTGTTAGAGCAAAAATCTCAATGCCTTTTATCTTTTCAAGACACTTAAGTGTAAATTCATATCTCTCTTTATAGATTTTTTTAAGATTTTCTAAATGTTTTTCGTAATGTCCCTCATTTATAAAATGATAAGTAGCCATCTGCATAAGTCCTGAAGATGAAATATCACTTGAAAACTTTGCTGCAATGACTTCTGTTATATATTTTTCTGGAATAACCATATAACCAAGTCTAAGTCCTGGCATGATAACTTTTGAAAAAGAGTTTATATAGATAACCCTTTCATTTTTATCCAGTGATTTTAAAGGTGTTGTAGGATTATTATAGTAGTAGAGATCTGAAATGCAATCGTCTTCAATTATTAAGAAATCATATTTTTCAGCAAGTTCAAGAAGATGTTTTTTCTTTTCTTGAGACCACACAATACCAGTAGGAGATTCAAAATTAATCATTGCATACAGATAGTCTATCTTTTTATTTTGAAGAATACGCTCTAAAGCCTCTAAGTCAAATCCATCTTTACAAACAGGAACTGGAACCATAGTAGCAACATCAGAAAAGGTATTGATAGCACCATAGTATGTAGGAGCACCTACTGCCATTGCAGGGTGTTCATTTTTAAGCATTATCTTATTTAGAATATCAAGTGCCTGCTGAGCTCCAGTTACAATTTGGATATTCTGAGCAGTTTCTTTAATCCCTTTTTTCTTTAACATTGTTACAATGAGTTCTCTAAGTTTTAGACATCCTTGAGTATCTGAATAGTTGAAAAGTTTTTCTCCATCTTTAAGCAAAATAGAGTTTATAATCTCTCTAAACTCTTCTATTGGATAGAGATCAGAACATGGAGTAGAACTTGCAAAGTTAATATTTTTGTTTATTATTGCAAAGTTATTGATAATTGGTTTTTGCATTTTTTCATAAAGAGATGTCTTTTCCTTTACAAAACACCCTTTACCGTGAATCTTATAAATCAAATTGTTTTTTTCAAGTAAATCATATGCCTTAAGTACAGTAAGCTTACTGAGGTCATATTTTATAGCCAGCTGTCTGATAGAAGGGAGTTTTTCTCTAGGTTTTATCTCTTCATCATCAATCATTTTCTTAAGAGCGGTGTACAGCTGGATGTAGATAGTATCATCAGAATTTTTTTCTATTACAAAATTAAACTTCATAACCCCTCCCTAAATAATTTTCTTTACCTCTAGTATATCACAATATATGCGGAATTACATTTAATTTTAAAAATAATTGTATTTAATACGTCATAAACGTATAAAATCTAACTGTTATATACCAGAAAAGTCTGATAGCCATTGACAAATAAAGGAGAAACGTTTATAGTTATAGTACATAATATAAAAGTCCTATAACGGAATTGTATAGTTTTTTGGAATAATGGAGGTATGAAATGAAATATAATTTTGATGAGAAAATTGATAGAACTGGAAATCACTCTGCAAAATGGGAAGAAATGGGGTTAAAATTCACTTCTAAAGATTTATGGCCAATGTGGATAGCTGATATGGATTTCAAAACTGCACCTGAAATAATAGAAGCTATGGAAGAAAAAGTTAAACAGGGAATATTTGGATATGTTTATAGACCAGCTGGATATTATCAGGCAGCTGCTAACTGGATCAAAAATAGATTTGATTATGAAATACCAGCAGAGAGTTTGATTAACAGTCCAGGTGTTGTACCTACACTTTCAATGTTAATTAGACAAATGACACAACCTGGGGATAAAGTTATCATTCAAAGCCCAGTATATTATCCATTTGCTGCAACTATAAGAGATAACGGAAGAACAGTTGTAGAAAACAAACTTGTTAAAGATGACAGAGGATACTATACAATGGATCTTGAAGACTTTGAAAAGAAAATAGTAGATAATAAAATCAAATTATTTATTTTCTGTAGTCCACACAATCCAATAGGAAGAGTTTGGAAACGTGAAGAACTTGTAAAAATTACAGATATCTGTTTAAAACATGGTGTAAGAATAATTTCTGATGAAATCTGGAGAGATATGGTAATGCCAGGGCATAAACATATACCTACAGCATCAATAAGCAAAGAGGTTGAAGATATAACTATCACTTGCTTCTCACCTACAAAAACATTTAACTTAGCTGGATTACAAGCTTCTTTTGTAACTTTCCCAAGAAAAGATGAATGGAAAAAATTTGATACAGAACTTGGAATTCTTGATATAAAAAGAAATAACCCATTCAGCTTAGTTGCATTCCAAACTGCTTATGAAAAATGTGCAGACTGGATTGATCAACTTGTTGAATATATAGATGGAAATATGAAATATGTAGTGGATTATATAGCAAAAAATATACCTGAAGTAAAAGTTTATAAGCCAGAAGGAACATACTTAATGTGGCTTGACTTCTCAGGATTAAATATGGATGAAAAAGAGCTATCTTTACTTATTCAAAAAGAAGGAAAAATAGCATTAGATGATGGGTATTGGTTTGGAGAAACTGGAGTTGGATATGAAAGAATGAACGTAGCATGTCCAAGATATATGGTTGAAGAAGGGTTAAAGAGAATAGAAACAGCAGTAAAAAAATGGAGAGCCAGATAAAAATTTAAGGGGGACATGACTCAATGGAAAAGAAAGAAAAACAGTATGGTTTATTAGCATTTTTGCCTTTATTCGTGTTTTTAGCACTGTATATAGGTTTTGGACTTTACTTTACAATGCAGGGGGCAGAGGGAGCATTCTCTAAATTCCCAAGACACGTGGCGCTATTAATTGGTATAGTAATAGCATTTATAATGAACAAAGGAATGAAACTTGACAAGAAATTGGATATCTTCTGTGAAAATGCAGGAAACTCAGGAGTAATACTAATAGGTCTTATATACCTTTTAGCAGGAGGTTTCCAAGGTGCAGCTAAATCAATGGGTGGGGTTGAATCAGTTGTAAACCTTGGTCTAACTTTTATACCAAAAACACTTCTTGTACCAGGGGTATTCGTAATTTCATCATTTATTTCAACAGCTATAGGTACTTCAATGGGTACAATTGCAGCAATGGCTCCAATAGCTATAGGAGTTGCTGAATCAGCAGGACTTAATATGCCACTTGCATGTGCAGCAGTTATTGGAGGAGCTTATTTTGGAGACAACCTTTCAATGATATCAGATACAACAATATCTGCAGCAAAAGGTGTAGGTTCTGAAATGAAGGATAAATTTAAGATGAACTTCTTTATAGCATTACCAGCAGCGATATTTGCAATATTTATGTATTGGTTTCTAGGTGGAGATGGAGCTATAACAGGAGAACATCCATACTTTATAATGAGAGTTGTTCCTTACATAGTTGTACTTGCAGCAGCACTTCTTGGATTTAACGTATCAGGAGTACTGTTTGTAGGAATAGTTATGACAGGAGTTATTGGATTTGTTGAAGGTTCTGTAACATTCTTAGATTGGATACAGGCTATTGGAAATGGAATGGCAGATATGTTCAGTATTACAATAATTGCTATACTTATCTCAGGACTTATTGGAGTAATCAAAGCTTATGGTGGAATTGACTGGCTTGTTAATGGAATTGTATCTAAGATTAATCAAAGAAGAGATGCAGAGTATGGAATCAGCTTCCTTTCAGGACTTTTATCAGCAGCTCTTGTAAATAATACAATTGCTATTATCATCACTGCACCAATAGCAAAAGAGATTGGAAAAACATATCACATAGCACCAAAAAGACTTGCCAGTTTAATAGATATATTTGCTTGTGCTTTCCTGGCTATGATGCCTTATGATGGAGGTATGCTTATTATAACTGGACTTACAGATGTATCACCAGTTGCAGTTCTTAAGTATGCATTTTACATATTTGCTTTAATCATAGCAACATGTGTAACAATCCAACTTGGATTATTAAGAACACCTGAAGAAAAACAGTTCTTAAAAGAAAATAGACTTAAATAAAAGCTAAAAAGTGGAATTTAAATAAAAAAAGGGTTCGCATCACAAAATGCGAGCCCTTTTTAATATTATTACCAGATATGCAAAATATGTTGCATCATAAGGCTGACACAGGTAATTGATACCCAGCAGCATAGACCTATTAAAAGAGGTTTACCTCCAGTTTTTACAAGTCTTACAATATTAGTATTGAATCCCACTGCACTCATTGCAACAACAATAAGTATTTTACTGAAAGTTTTTAAAGGAGAAAATAGATGAATATCAACTCCTACAGATACAGCTACAGTAGTTATTACTGAAGCTAATATAAAATAAAGAATAAAAAATGGAAATATCTTTTTTAAACTGAAAGAGCTATTTTCATCTTTATATTTTTTAGATTCCCAAACTGCTAAAACCAGTGTAATAGGGATAATTGCTAAGGTTCTTGTAAGTTTTACCATTACAGCTTTATCAAGAGTAGCTGCTCCAAGATTATTGATAGAATCCCAGGTAGATGCAGCAGCAGTAACTGATGAGGTATCATTTATAGCAGTACCTGCAAATATTCCAAAAGGTGTACCTGAAACAGTTGAAAATCCTAAAAATGATCCCAGTGCTGGAAATGTTATAGCAGCAATAATATTGAAGAAGAATATAACTGAGATAGCCTGAGCCACCTCTCCATGATCTGCATTGATAACAGGTGCAGTAGCAGCAACAGCTGAACCACCACAGATAGATGAACCTACTCCTACAAGAGTAGCAATCTTATAATCTATATGCATAGCTTTACAAAGTATGTATGACACAATAAGAGATGTTGCTATTGTTGTAATTATTATTGGAAGAGACTGTTTTCCAGTGTCAAATATAACAGTTAGATTAAGTCCAAATCCTAAGAATATAACAGCATAGTTTAAAACTTTCTTTGAACAATATAGAACTCCTGGAGAAAATCTGTCCTTATCTTTTATTATAATCCCCAGTACCATTCCTATTAGTATTCCAAATACAGGTCCTCCTATTATTGGAAACATCTTTCCTAAAAACCATGATGGGATAGCAATAGCGATACAAAGAATTACTCCCCATACATATTCACCAATATTTTTTCCCATATAACTCCTCCTTAAATTGAATTTATATATAAAATTTTTATACAACGAGATGATTGTGTGCAACTAGTATAAAATATTTAAAGGAAAAAGTATAATAATATCATTTTATATATTTATAACAATCACTTATACTGTAAAAAAAAGGCCACTTTATGTAGTGACCTTAAGTTGAAAAATTATATAAAATATATTGAAAGATAATTAAGTATGCTTCCAGCTAAAACAAAGAGGTGCCATATACCGTGCATAAATTTAAATTTATCAAGTGTGTAAAAAATAGTTCCCACTGAGTAGGTAATTCCACAAGCTAGAAGAAGCTTGAAAGAGAGAGGACTTATTATAGTTTTAAGATCCCCAAAGACAAATACAACCATCCATCCCATTGCAAGATATATAAGTGTAGAAACAAAATTAAATCTTCCAACAAAAAATATCTTAAATATTATTCCTAAAAGAGTCATTCCCCATTGTGCAAAGAACAGTACCCATTTAGCTGTTCCATCAAAGAAACCTAAAAGATAGGGAGTATACGACCCTGATATAAGAATATATATAGCTGAGTGGTCTAAAATCTTAAAAATCTTTTTTACTTTTCCATGATAAAGAATATGGTAAGTTCCAGACATGGAATACAAAAGAACCAGTGAGAAACAAAAGAGCATAGACCCTACTATATATCCAGTGTTTCCACTTTTTACACTGCGAACTAAAAGTGCTCCTGTACCAATAAGAGCAAGTACCAGTCCAAAATAATGAGTCATTGAATTAATCCATTCTTCCAATCTAGAAACTTGTTTTCCCATAAAACCTCCTCAAGTATAACCAAAATATGATAAAAATAAAATAACAGATGTTTTTTATACATATATTATACCATAGAATATATATGTTTTTATAGGTTTTTCTTATATATCTTGTGAAGAAATTATATGGGCTCCTCTTTATTAAAAAATATTATAGTATTTTTCACAAAAAATCTTAAGAGTGTCTTTGAAATTATTGACATTTTGTAAAATATATGTTAA
Source organism: Fusobacterium sp. DD2 (assembly GCF_018205345.1). Classification (NCBI taxonomy): domain Bacteria; kingdom Fusobacteriati; phylum Fusobacteriota; class Fusobacteriia; order Fusobacteriales; family Fusobacteriaceae; genus Fusobacterium; species Fusobacterium sp. DD2. The sequence goes on along the minus strand of NZ_JADRHM010000029.1, from coordinate 3,208 downwards.
AATGGGCCGTTGTGAAATACACACATCAGTTATTTCTAGGCAAGGTGGTTTTCTTCGGAAAATAGCTTAGTTTTGAGACTGATGGACGAAAAAACCAAAATTATTAGGAGGAAAAAATGGCAGTAATAACAATGAAACAATTATTAGAAGCTGGAGTTCACTTTGGACACCAAGCTAAAAGATGGAACCCAAAAATGGCTAAGTACATCTTTACAGAAAGAAACGGGATTCATGTAATCGACTTACACAAATCTTTAAAGAAAATCGAGGAAGCTTACTCTGTAATCAGAGAAATAGCTGAAGATGGAGGAAAAGTTCTATTTGTAGGAACTAAAAAACAAGCTCAAGAAGCTATAAGAGAACAAGCTGAAAGATCAGGAATGTACTATGTAAACAACAGATGGTTAGGAGGAATGTTAACAAACTTCTCTACTATCAAAAAAAGAATAGAAAGATTAAAAGAACTTGAAAAAATGGAAGCAGAAGGAACTTTAGATACTTCTTATACTAAAAAAGAAGCAGCTAACTTCAGAAAAGAATTAGCTAAATTATCTAAAAACCTTGGTGGAATTAAAGATATGGAAGATGTTCCAGCAGCTATATTTATCGTAGACTGTAAGAAAGAAACTCTTGCTATAAAAGAAGCTTCTGACTTAGGAATTCCAGTAATCGCAATGATCGACACTAACGTAGATCCAGATTTAATCACTTACCCAATTCCTGCAAACGATGATGCTATAAGATCAGTAAAATTAATCTCATCTGTAATTGCTAATGCAATTATCGAAGGAAACCAAGGTAAAGAAGTAGCAGAAGCTCCAGTTGAAGCAGAAGCTACAGAAGAAGTAGCTGAATAATCGACTATTTCGATTCAATACCGTAAGGTAAAAAAATTTTATTAGGAGGAAAAAATGGCACAAATAACAGCTAGTTTAGTAAAAGAACTAAGAGAAAGAACTGGTGCTGGAATGATGGATTGTAAGAAGGCACTACAAGCAAATGATGGAGATATGGATAAAGCAATTGACTTCTTAAGAGAAAAAGGAATTGCTAAAGCAGTTAAGAAAGCTGGAAGAATAGCAGCTGAAGGATTAATCTTTGATGCTGTATCAGCTGATCACAAAAAAGCTGTATTAATTGAATTCAACTCTGAAACAGACTTCGTTGCTAAAAACGATGAATTCAAACAATTCGGACAAAACTTAGCTGAGTTTGCTATTGCAAAAGACATAAAAACTGTTGAAGACCTTGCAGCAGCTGAATATAAAGATGGAAAAACTGTAGCACAAGCAGTTACTGATTTAATCGCTAAAATCGGAGAAAACATGAACATCAGAAGAATACACGAAACTGTATCTAAAGATGGATTTGTTGCTACATACAGCCACTTAGGTGGAAAATTAGGAGTTATTGTTGAAATGACTGGTGAAGCAACTGAAGAAAATATCGCTAAAGCTAGAGATATCGCTATGCATGCAGCAGCAATGGACCCTAAATACTTAAACAAAGATCAAGTAACAGCTGAAGATTTAGAGCATGAAAAAGAAATCGCTAGAAAACAATTAGAAGGAGAAGGAAAACCTGCTCAAATAATTGAAAAAATTCTAGTTGGAAAAATGCACAAATACTACGAAGAAAACTGTTTAGTTGACCAAATCTATGTAAGAGCAGAAAACAAAGAAACAGTTGCACAATTCGCAAAACCTCTAGCAGTATTATCTTTCGCAAGATTTAAAGTTGGAGACGGAATCGAGAAAAAAGAAGAAGACTTCGCAGCAGAAGTTGCAGCTCAAATCAACGGATAATAGCTAATAAATACATGGGGATGCAACAGCATCCCCCTTTTTTTAAAAAATATACTTTAGGAGGAGCAATGGAGAAACCTTTTTATAAAAGAGTTTTATTAAAACTTAGTGGTGAGGCATTAATGGGAGACCAGGAGTTTGGAATCTGTTCAGATGTAATTGCCTCTTATGCTAGACAAATAAAAGATATAGTGGATTTAGGAGTAGAAGTATCAGTAGTTATCGGTGGAGGAAATATCTTCAGAGGACTATCAGGAGCTACTCAGGGAGTAGATAGAGTTACAGGTGACCACATGGGAATGCTTGCAACTGTAATAAACTCACTTGCATTACAAAATTCTATTGAGAAATTAGGAGTGCCTACAAGGGTACAAACAGCAATTGAGATGCCAAAAATTGCTGAACCATTTATTAAGAGAAAAGCACAAAGACACTTAGAAAAGGGAAGAGTTGTTATATTTGGAGCTGGAACAGGAAACCCATATTTTACAACTGACACAGCAGCTGCTCTAAGAGCTATTGAAATGAACACAGAGGTTGTATTAAAGGCTACAAAAGTAGATGGAATTTACGATAAAGACCCAGTAAAATATCCAGATGCTGTAAAATATGATAAGGTTACTTATTCAGAAGTATTAGCCAAAGACCTTAAAGTAATGGATTCTACTGCAATTTCATTATGCAGAGAAAATAAACTGCCAATTATAGTTTTTGACTCATTAGTTGAGGGAAATATTAAAAGAGTAATCATGGGTGAAAAAATAGGAACTATAGTAGTTGCAGACTAAAACATAAAATCTAAGAGGAGGATTATCTATGACAGGAAATGAAATAGTAAACGTTTGTAAAGAGAAAATGGAAAAAGCAATAGAAGCAACAAAAGACAGATTCGCTACAATAAGAGCAGGAAGAGCTAACGTATCAATGTTAGACGGAATAAGAGTAGAATCTTACGGTACAGAAATGCCATTAAATCAAGTTGGAACAGTATCTGCTCCAGAACCAAGATTATTAATGATCGATCCTTGGGATAAAACATTAATACCAAAGATTGAAAAAATGATCATGGCTGCAAACTTAGGACTAACACCAAACAACGATGGTAAGGTAATCAGACTTGTAATGCCAGAATTAACTGCAGATAGAAGAAAAGAATATGTAAAATTAGCTAAAAAAGAAGCTGAAGAAGGAAAAATCGCTATAAGAAACATCAGAAAAGATGCTAACAACGATCTTAAGAGATTATCAAAAGATAAAGACAACTCATTATCAGAAGATGAAATCAAAAATCTAGAAAATGACGTTCAAAAATTGACAGATAATCACATTAAAGAGATTGATGATTTACTAGCTAAAAAAGAAAAAGAAATTACAACAGTTTAATATAGCAGTTGAAATAAGGG
>NZ_JADRHM010000028.1 GCF_018205345.1 Fusobacterium sp. DD2 | reverse complement strand
TTTGTAATAAGAAAATTTGGATTTTTGCAATTTGTATCTTATAATAAAATTATAAAATACAACATGACTAAAAATTAGAATTTATGGCAAGTACAAATTCTTAACAAGGGGGAGAAAATATGAAAAAAATTATAATGGTATTTGTTTTATGCTTTACATTTTTGATGCTTGGTTGTAAAGCCAGTGCTGAAGAGATTGAAGATAAAATAATGAATATGGAAGTAGGAAATGGCAGTGAAACAGTTGCTCAAAGAGTAGATACATTAGCTCATATGGCACTGTTTATGAATGATAATATAAATATGAAGAGTTATTTAAGTGAAACTGATTTGGACAGTTCATTTGGAGAGATTTTAACTGATTTAGCTTATAAGGGGAGAGAACTGGATTCATCTACCTACAAATATCTTACAGGTATAATTGATATAATGGGGTTGGAAGGAGAAATTTATTATGAGCCTTTCTCAATTTCAAATACAATGTATACTAAAAAGAAAACTTTTACCAGAAAAGATGATTTTCAAACTATTTTTAGAATTACTTATGATTCACCAAATGAATATATATCTATTGATATTCCTTATGCAGATTATGGGAATGGAAAGATTGATATCAATCCTTATAAAGCTGTGGTTACAGTTAAAAATGGAGGAAGATCAAAAGTTATCAATGTGGAAACTCAGGAGGCACAATTTTATTATCTTATTGTGAAGGCTATAGAGGATATATATTATTATGAATATGAGATGGGAGAAAGTAGTGATAATTCAGTTCTTGAAGTTGGCTTTGATGCATTTCCAAACGTCACAGATGAGAAGATTTTAAATCAGAGTATTGAAAAAGAGATTGATTCATATAGTGATAAAGATTTAAAAAAACTATCTGGTGATTATTATATAAGATACACATCTTTTGATAAGAATGATAAACTTTTAGGAGAGAAGTATGTATATTTTATCTCTTTTGGAAAAGGCGATTATACATATAGAGTTTCATGCTCAAGAGATGGGATTCTTTCACTTAATGTTTATGCAGGATCAGGAGGATTTCTTTATTACACAATTCCAAATTTAGAATACCCTTATGATATTCTTACTGAGAGTATGGAAACAGGAGAGCAGACTCTGTTGAACTTTTCTAATCTTAGCTCAGTAGATGAGGAAAACTTAAAAAATATCGAAGAGATATTGATACTTCTTAAAAGAATTCCAAAAGAAACATCTATTAATTTAGGAATATAATACTAATGATACAATGAAAGAGACAGCTGCAAATTGCAACTGCCTTTTTTTATTTATTTCATTATTGCTTTTTTTATAATTCTAAATTCAGTAAGTAAATCCCTATGCTCTATCTCTTTTGCATCCTGTTTATTTATTTTGAAAAAGAACTGCATAAGAGGACCTACAAGGAGTGAAGATGCTACTGTACCAATACCTACTGTTCCTCCTAAAAAATATCCAAGTGCTAAGGCACAAAGTTCTATTACAGTTTTAATTTTCCATAATTGATGATTTGTTCTTTTAGTTAAAACCACCATCAGCCCATCTCTTGGACCACAACCAAGACCAGTTGCCATGTAATAGTAACATCCATAGCTAAATACAATAATTCCAATTATAAAGATAATAACTTGTTTGAGAATAACATCTCCATCTGGAATTATATTGAGTGCCATGATAATATCAATAAAAATTCCTACAGCTATAACATTTATAATTGTTCCAATACCAATTGGCTGCTTTAGAAAAAGTGAGAGTATTATTACAATAGCTCCAACTAAAATATTAGCCTGACCTAAGGTAATTCCTAAGGTTTTATTAAGCCCCTGATTTAATACGTCCCAAGGGGATAGTCCTAAATTAGACTTAAGAATAATTACAACTCCCAATGCACAGAAGAAAAGTCCAATCATTAGTTTTGAATATCTTATAACCTCTTTTTTCATAAATAACCTCTTTTTTTAAATGTGTTAAGACTTATTATACCATATTATTTTAATTAGTTGGAGAGAAACTGTTTTTATTTTGTAAAAAAAATAAATGTAAAAAAAATAAAAAAACAGTACCATTATAATGTAATTTGAGTTATAATATTCCTTGCTTATTACAGATTTAACCTAATGGGCAAGAAGTCGCCTATCTCTGTAGGTGGTGCGATGAATTACATTATTGTTTTATATAAAATATGATATAATATAAGTGTAAATAATTTTGAAGGAGGTAGGAGTAATGAAACAACTAAAAGCATATAAATTTAGAATTTATCCAAGCGATGAACAAAAGATATTTTTTAGTAAAACTTTTGGTTGTGTTCGTCTTGTCTATAATCTTATGCTAAATGATAGAATTAAAGCATATGAAGAAAGCAAAGGTAATCCTGATAAAAAAATAAAATATCCTACTCCTGCAAAATATAAAAAAGAATATGAATTTCTAAAAGAAGTTGATAGTCTTGCTCTTGCTAATGCTCAAATGAATTTAGATAAAGCATATAAAAGTTTCTTTAGAGATAAATCTATTGGTTTTCCTAAATTTAAGTCTAAAAAAAATCCTGTACAAAGCTATACGACTAATAATCAAAATGGAACTGTAAATATTTTTGAAAATTGGTTAAAACTTCCAAAATTAAAAGAATTAATAAAAGTAAAAGTGCATAGAGAAATAAAAGGCAAAGTAAAATCTGCTACTATTTCACGCAATGGAAGTGGAAAATATTTTATCTCTCTTTTGTGTGAAACAGATATACAAGAGTTATCAAAAAATAATTCAGCTGTAGGAATTGACTTAGGTATAAAAGATATGGCTATTTTATCTACTGGAGAGAAAATACAAAATCTTAAATTTAGAAAACAATTAGAAGATAAATTAAGAAAAGAACAGAGAAAACTTTCAAGAAGAGCTTTATTAGCCAAAAAAGAAAATAGAAAATTAAGCGAAGCAAAGAACTATCAAAAGCAAAGAATTAAAGTAGCAAAGATACATGAAAAAATTATGAATATGAGAATAGATTTCTTAAATAAGTTAAGTACATATATTATCAAAAACCACGATATTATTTGTATTGAAGACTTAAATACAAAAGGATTACTTAATAATCATAAATTAGCAAAATCTATTGCTGATGTATCTTGGGCTAGTTTTGTAAATAAACTTGAGTATAAAGCTAAATGGTATGGTAGAGAGATAATAAAAATTGATAGACTATACCCGTCAAGTCAAATATGCTGCGTATGTGGACATCGTGATGGCAAGAAAACTCTTGATATAAGAGAGTGGACTTGTCCAATTTGTCATACTCATCACGATAGAGATATAAATGCAAGTAAAAATATATTGGCTGAAGGTCTAAGAATAAGACAGGCAGTCTAAAAATAAAAAGAACCGTAGGGACTACGGGGATAGCTTGGTAAATATAGTTGGCTAACAAAAGCAACTATTTCCCAAGAAGAAGCACCCACTTCAAAAATTACAAAGTACTTTTAAGTGGGAGAGGTTCACTGTTCCAACTCCTGGAAGAGAAAATGATGATGTTTTAGATGATAAAGCTGATGTTAAAGTTACTACAAAAGAGACATTAAAAGAAGATGCTGTAGAGATAATAGAAGCTTTAGGTGGAGAAGAAAACATTGAAGAGGTAGATGCTTGTATTACAAGACTTCGTGTTTCTGTAAAATCAACTGAAAAAGTAAATAAAGATGTATTTAAGAAAATAGGTGCTACTGATGTACTTGAAATCAGTGGAGGAATTCAGGCAATCTATGGTGCTAAAGCTATCCTTTATAAAAATATAATTGTAGATATTTTAGGACTTGATGATTAGTAAAAAATTTAACAAAATATTAAAACTTGAGGCTATGCAGAGAAATCTGCATGGCCTTTTATTATATCTGCTACTCATTGACTGAGCATATAAAATGTGGTAGGCTTTTTATAAGGAATAAAATATTCTAGGGGGAAATATTATGGGAGATTATGCTTCAATTATATATTTGAAAACAGTCTTGGAAAAGTGGTCAAAAGAGGTAATTGATTTCATACCAAATATATTTATACTCTTTATAGTTCTTATAGTGGCAAAATTTGGTACTATGTTTATATGTAAACTGTTTAGATGCTTTTTTAAGAAAAGATTTCCAAAGTATATTCAATTTCAGAATATGTTTATGTATATAATTTTAACGGTATTCTGGATGTTTATAGTTTTGCTTATTCTAGATGTATTAAAGCTTACTGGATTTGTAACTCATATTCTTGCTGGAGCTGGAATCATAGGTGTAATTGGTGGTTTTGCTCTAAAAGATGTGGTATCCAATGCCTTTGCAGGTTTTTTAATTAGGATGCAAAGACCTTTTGTATATGGAGATTGGGTCAATATTAGTGGATATGAGGGGACAGTTGAATATCAGGGAATAATAATGACAGGCCTTAAGACTATCCAGGGAGAGATGGCATATATCCCCAACCAGACAATACTTAATAGTTCTTATCTCAACTATAGTAAATTTGGTACAGTGATGGTAATTGTTCAGATAGGAATATCATATGGAGATTATCTGAAAAAAGTTGAAGAGGTAGCACTTAAAACTGTAAGAGCCCTGCCTATGACTATAAGACAGGATGAAGCAGACTTCTATTTTATAAATATTGGAGGTTCTACCTATAATTTCCAAGTGAGATTCTGGATAAATTATGGTGGAAGAAATGACTATTTAAGAGCAACTAACGAGGCTATTCAGGCACTTAAACTGGCTTTTGAAAAAGAGGGAATAATGGTAGCTTACAACGTTCTTACTCTTGATTTCGGTGGAAAAGGTGGAGTTAATCTTTATGAAAAACCCATTACTTTTATTGAAAAAAACGATGTAGATAATAAGGGGAGTGTAAAATGAATATAACAGTTGTAAAAGGGGATATTACTAAATTTGATGTAGATGCTATAGTTAATGCAGCAAATAACAGCTTGCTAGGTGGTGGCGGAGTGGATGGAGCAATTCATCGTGCTGCTGGACCAGATCTATTAAAAGAGTGCTATACACTCCATGGAGCAAAAACAGGAGAAGCTAAGATTACAAAGGGATATAACCTTCCTGCTAAACATGTAATTCATACTGTGGGACCAATATGGCATGGGGGTAAAAATGGAGAGCCTGAAAAGTTAAAAGAGTGCTATTATAACTCATTAAAACTTGCCTATGATAACAATCTTCACTCTATTGCTTTTCCATCTATTTCAACAGGAGCTTATGGTTATCCAGTGGAGAAGGCGGCAGAAGTTGCCATAACAACTATTTTAGATTTTGTTAAAGAATATAGTGACTATTCATTTGATATAAAAATTGTAGCTTTTGACGATTATACAAAAGGGGTATATGAAGGAGCTTTACGTAAACATATTTAAAAATATAGTATTTTAGTAAGATAACTCACAGGGTAAAATCTGTGAGTTTTTTATATTTTTTATAATGACAATATGTGTCACTATAAAATGATAGAATATAATTGAAAATAAAAAAGGTATTAAATTATAGAGATACCAGTTAAATAAAAGGTTGTTAGGATAATGAGTGCGGAATAAAAATATTAATAAGGAGGTAAATGTTATGGATGGTAGAAACGACAATGCCAGAAATATTAATTACAAATGTATCATAAGACATAGTGATGGCACTGAAGAAGAGTTATCAGAAAATTTAACTTATGAAGAGCTTATGGATTTTTTAAAAAATTATGAAGGGGAAAATGTAAGAGTAAATATTGAAGGTTCAACTTCAGAGTGCTCACAAGAAGATAGCCAAAGAGATGAGGAAAGTGCAGAACAATCTCATGAGTATATTGATGAAGAAACAGATGAAGCTTCAGAGGATGAATATGATGATTGGGACGAAGCTGAGAGATGCCCTATGTGTGGATCAACTGACATAGATGAATTAGAAAGAGGAAAGGTCATAGGAAGTGTTACAGGTGGAGCATTGGGATTTACTAGAAAAGGAGTTATAAGATCTTTTTTTCCAAATATTGTGGCACATGGTGTAGGTGGAGTTATAGGTTATGCAGTAGGATATGCAGCAGGAAAAGTATTGGATAAGAAAGTTTTAAATAATAGAAAATGTGCTCATTCTGGGTATGAGTGGCATGAAGATGAGGATATATTTTAGGAGGAAAAAATGAAAAGTTGCAGACTTGATCTTTTTGTAAATAACTCTGAGAAATGTCCTGTATGCGGTTCTAAGTTTGTAGAAAAAATAGCTGAGGACTCACTTGTGCCAGATAAAGAGAATAGAAGATCCAAAATTTGTGGACATAAATGCAACAGCCTTTTTTTAGAAAGGATTTTTTTAATTTATGGGGTATACTTTTAATAGTAGGGTATAGTCAAAAGGGGGATTATCTATGAAAAAAATATCTATATTTGAACCACCATTATCAAATGCAACAGGTGGTTGTGGAGTAATTGTAAATCCTGAGCTTTTAAGAATTACAGGAATTATCTCTGCACTTAGAAATAAAGGAATTGAAGCTGAACGTTATAACTATGTAATTGATTTTAAAAAGTTTGAAGAAAATAGCATAGTAAAAGATTTTATTGAAAAAAATGGAGTTGAAAAACTGCCACTTGTTTTAGTTGAGGATAAAATTGTAAAAGCAGGAGGATATCCTACCAAAGAGGAGATTTTAGAGTGGCTGGGAGTATCAGAAGAGTTTTAGAAATGTCAAAATATGGCACTGTAAAAACAGTATAATAAAGAAAGGTTATTATAAAACTATGTAAAATTTGAGGAGGGAATATTATGTTATTAAAACAACTATCTAACAAAGATAAGGAGTATTTTTGGATACTTACTAACTACTTAATGATGGCAGATGGAAAAATTGCAGATGAAGAGATTGCAATAATGAAAGAATATGCAGAAGAGATGGAATATGAAAAGAAGATAGAAAAGGTATCAAAGGAAGAGGTGGAAAAAGTTGTAGAAAACTTAAAATCACACTCACCTAGAGAAAAAAGAATAATCTATTTTGAACTTCTAGCTCTTGCATTCTCAGATTTGGTTTTTGCTGATGAAGAAAAGATGTTTTTAGATGAAGTTGGAGAAAAATTTGGTATCTCAGAAAATGAAAGAAATGAAATGATAGATATAGTTAATGGATTGACAATTTTATACAGAGATATATATCAATTTATAAACAAAAATAATTAGATAAAATAGAAAACAGCAGAAGAAACAGTGTAATTTGGTGATAATAATGAAAAAGAAATTTAAGTGTATCCAGTGTGGGATATGCTGTAGAAACATTCATCTTATACCAGAACTCAAAGATTTTGATTTAGGAGATGGAGTGTGTAAGTATCTGAATACAGAAACCAATCTTTGCAGGATATATAATCATAGACCAGAAATATGTAATGCAGAAAAAAGCTTTGATAATCACTACAACAAACTCTATTCAGAAGAGGAATATCTGGAAATGAATTATAAGGGGTGTCAGCTATTATGGAAAAGAAAAAAGATAATAAAATAATCAATACTACAACAACTGGGCTGAGCCAAAATGAGATAATTCAGACCTATGGTGAAGCAAATAGCCAGTATATCCAGGCATATAAAGGGATTAGAGTGGATAAGTATGGAGATGCTAAAGAGTATGCTGGAAGAAGCTTGAAAGAGATAAGTGAGTATAAAGTAAATCCTGATTATAAAGATGCTAACCTAAAGCAGCAGGCAGGATTTAGTGCTGAAGAGATTCAAGTTGCAAGAAAAAATCAGCAAAATATAATAAAAGGTGATGAAACAAGGGTTTCTACTACTGATGGATTGGGAGATACAAATAATACTCAGTATGACCATGTGACACTGGATAAAACTGGAAATGTCATTGAGGGCTCTGGAACTCAGATGAAATTTTTAAAGGTAAAAGTGGATCCTAAAACAGGTGAAAAATCCTATAATGTCATAGATAAATTAGCTAATGATAAGAGATGGGATAGATATGATACAGATATAACCATACCTAAAGAGGACTATGAGGGAGCTAAGGCTTATGCTCAGAAGAAATATGAAAGTAATATGGAACTTTCTAAAAAAGCTGCAGAGAAAGGGAATACTGAAGCAGCAGCTAAATACAAAAGAAGAGCAGAGGATTATAAAAAAGCTGGAGAGAGAGTAAAACCTTCAGAAGTTACTCAGGAAGAGGCAATGGATGCAAGATTAAATCCTGAAACTTTTACAGCAAAAAAAGTATTAAAAGGTGCTCATGAAGCTGGTAAAGTTGCTGCTAAGTCCACATTTGTAGTAGCTGGTGCAATATCAGTGGGACAGAATTTATATGCAGTTTTTAGTGGAGAAAAGGATTGTGTAGAGGCTACAAAAGATGTCATGGTGACAACTGGAAAAGCTGTGGCAACAGGGTATGTAGCAGGAGCTGCAGGAAGTACAATAAAATCTCTTATGCACACCTCTTCAAGTGCGATAGTGAGAAGACTGGGAACAACTACAACACCTGGAATGATAGTCACTGGGGCTATAGAGATTGGAGAAAGTCTGACAAAATATGCTAAAGGAGATATAGATACAACTGAACTTTTTGAAGAGTTGGGAGAAAAGGGAGTTGGAATGATGGCAGCTGGATATAGCGGTGCCAGTGGAGCTATGATAGGTGCAACTATTGGTAGTGTTGTTCCAGGAGTGGGAACTGTAATTGGAGGCGTAGTTGGAGGATTTATTGGAACTATGCTTGGGTATAACATAAGTGGAGTTATTTATAAGCAGGCTATGAATACAATTCATAGGGAAAAAATAGCAGAAGAGAGACGTAGGATGATTGAAAAAATAGCAGAGGAAGCTATTAGAGAGAATGAAAGATATAAGAAGATGTTTATAGAGTTTTCTAAAAATCAATTAGCAACAAGACAGTGTCAGATAGAGCACTTTTTAAGTGAGGTAAATGAGGGGATTTTTAATAACGATATGGACAGATTTATATCTTCTATAAATACTATGGGAGCTGCCTTTGGTTATGACCTACAATTTAAAAATATGGAAGAATTTGATGAGTTTATGTTAGATGAAGATAGTGTTTTAGAGTTATAAATATGTTAAAAGGAGGAAGTTAATATGCCAATACCATTTATAATAGGAGGAGCAGCACTGCTTGCTGGATTAGCAGGAGCTAAAAAAGGGATAGATGGAGTGAGAGACTCTAATAGAGCAGATGAGATTCAAGATGAAGCAGAAGATATACTTTATGATGCACAAAATAAAATGAATAAGGCAAGAAACAATACAAGTGAGCAGATTAAAGAGCTTGGTAGAGAAAAAATTGAAGCTTCTGCAAATGAGTTAAAGAGCTTTGTAAATAGTTATCAAAAGATAAAAAATATAAATTTATCAGAAAGTAAAGGTATTGATGATATTGATGGACTGAAAGCTCCAACAGATGGTGCGTTACAAGAGATGCATGAGGTTTCTATTGAAGCTACAGATGTATTGGGGAGTGGAGCTGCAGGAATTGGAGCAGGAGCTTTACTTGGCTGGGGAACTTATGGAGGAGTAATGGCACTTGGAACTGCAAGTACTGGAACAGCTATAGCAGGACTTTCAGGAGCCGCAGCTACAAATGCTACACTTGCCTGGTTAGGTGGAGGAGCTATTGCAGCTGGTGGAGGTGGAATAGCCTTAGGAACAGCAGTTTTAGGTGGAATAATAGCAGGACCTGCACTTTTAATTGCTGGAGGAATTTTTGGTTCTAAAGCTAAAGAGAAACTTCACAATGCACAGGCAAATAGAGCAAAAGCCAGACAGGTACAATCAGAGATTGAGAAGGGAATTGTGGAATTAAATTACATAAAAGCTACTGCAGAGCAGATAAAAAGATTACTTGAAGAAGTAAGAGTTAGAAGTTCTTTTTTCAATGCTAAGATGGTTGCACTTACATTTAGAAAGACAGATTGGAGAACATATACTCAGGAAGAAAAAAATACTGTTGCATGTGCTGTAAAAATGATTCAATTATTGAAGGTAATATTGGATACTCCACTTCTTACAAAGGATGGAATATTAACAGCAGAGGCAAAAGAATTAGCACAGAGAGAAATCTAATAGTTAGAGGTGGAATTGTATGAAAAAATATTTTGAAAATGGAGATTGGGAAGAATTTGATATTGTAAATGGTGTAAAAAAGGGAAAGGCAGTTTACCACTATTCAGAAGATGATTCTGAAGACAGAGATAGAGAAGAGTATAACTATGTAGATGGTCTAATAGAGGGAGACTCTATGCTACATTTTAAGAAGACAGATGAGAAGTATGAGATAAGAAACTATAAGAATGGAATATTAGATGGTAATGGTATTAGATATTTTGATAAAGATGGAAAATCTTATGAATCAAGAATATATAAAAATGGAGTTTTAGATGGTGATGCCACATATTTTGGTGAAGATGGTAGCTATCAGACATATACTTATGTAGAGGGTAAAAAACAGGGAAAAGCTATTATACATTTTGATGAAAAAAGTGAAGAACGAGTAGAGGCAAAGTATATAGATGATGTACTTCAAGGGGAAGCTATCCATTATGTTAATGACAATGAGTTTGAAATTTTTAGATATGTAGATGGAGAAATCCAAGGAAAATATATATATTATTATGATAAAAAAGAAAATATATATGAAGTTGGTACTTACATAGATGGTGAAAGAGAAGGGGAGTTTGCATATTGCGAGCCAGGTTCAAAATTTTGCAGAATTGGAACTTATGAAAAAGGTGAGCTAAATGGCAACGCTGTTGATATTTATGACGTTGATGTATTCTATGAATTTGATGGAATTCTAGAGACTCCTGAGCTAAGAGTTAGAAAATGGCTAGGAATGCCATATGAATTAAGTGAAGAAGATAGAGAAGAGATGCAAAGAAGAGAATTTAATTGTGATGTGGAAAAGATAAAAAAGAGATGTCAGATATCAAATAATTTGGAAATGTTTAATTATGTAGATGGAGAAGCCCAAGGAAGAGCAATCTACTATATCAATAAAAGCAGTGGAGAATATGAAATACGAAACTATGTAGATGATATGGTTCAAGGAGAGGCTACAATATATTATGATAATACTGGAAATGTCTATGAAATTGTTAACTATGTAGATGGAGAAAAGAATGGAGAATCAATCTGTTTCTACGATGAGAAAAATAGTATTGTAGAGGTAAGAAATTATATAAATAATCAACTTCAGGGAGAAGGAAAACTATATGTTAAAGGAAAACTTATAAAAATAAGATTCTATAAGGATGGAGAACTTGAAGGAGAAACAGATGTATCAGTAGGATAAAATCAAGAAAAATAAAAAAGAGAAAGATTTACAAATCTTTCTCTTTATTTTTTGTAGAAAACTGCAGATAAAGATACCTATATATTTTCTATTATTTTTTTTATTCCCAACCTATTGGTATGAAGATGCACAATCATTGCAGTTTTTGCACCTAAATAATCACCTTTTATAATTGCTTCTGTGATAGCACGATGTTCCTTAATTGTATCTTTTTGATAAATATTCTTTGTCACATCTATTGTCAATAGAATAGAAGAGTTTATAATAGGTACCAGATTCTCGACGACTTTATTTCCACTGCATTTTGCAATACAACTATGAAATAAAATATCCTCCTTACTGTAGTCTTTATTTTCTTGAATCAAATTTTCAATAATCGTACATTGATTTAAAAGTTCTTCTTTTTGCTTCTTAGTACCATTAATAGCAGCTAAACTTGCTATTTCTGGTTCTAAAATCAAACGAATATTAAGAAGATCAAAAGCAAGATTTTTTGTATCGTTCATAAAAGTTATACCTAATGGATCATGTGGAATTCCATTTTTTGATGATACAAATGTTCCAGCTCCTTGTTTAACTGTTAGTATATTTCTAGATACTAGTGCTTTTATTGCTTCACGGACAGTAGTTCTACTAACATTTAAAAGTTTTGCTAATTCATATTCATTTTTTAATTTTTCTCCAGGTTTCATGTCATTCTCTTTGATTAAATTAATAATTTTATTTTCAACTGATGTAGTAAGAAGTTGTGATTTATTAGTTTTCAATGAAATCAACCTTCCTTTCCTTTTTTCTTTTTTGCATAGTATTCATAATAAAATAATGACATATTTGATAACAAAAGTCAAGATAAATCATCATACAATTAAAAAGAAATAAAAAAAATAAAATTATAAAAATGTATAATATTTAGATATTTTAATTTATTTATTGACAAACTAGAATAAAAAATATATTATATAGCTATAAAGTCATCATACAACTTTTAAAAAATGTTTAAGGAGGAAAAATATGAATTTAAAAAAATTATTTGCTATGGGTGCAATTCTTTTATCTGTTGGAATTTTATCAGGATGTGGGGACAAAGAAGCTTCTAGTGGTGATTCTAATAAGCCAATAGAGTTTAAATTATCACTGGTAGATCCAGAATCTTCGAATTTTGCCAAGGGAGCAAATAAAATTGCGAGTGAAGTTGATGCAGCAACAAATGGAAAAATAAAAATTGAAGTATATGCTGGGGGATCACTTGGTGGAGAAAGAGATACAGTTGAATTAGCAATGGGAAATAACTTAGATATAGCAACTTGTGCAAATTCTGTTTTAACAAACTTTATTCCAGAAATGGGAATATTAGACCAAGCTTATTTGTGGGCTAATGCAGATGAAGCACATGCAGCAGTAGATGGTAAAGTAGGGGACTTAATTAAAAGAGAAGCATTAAAACATGGATTACATGTTATTGGTTTTATGGAATCTGGTTTTAGAAATACTTTTTCAACTAAGCCTATAAAAAATATGGATGATTTTAAAGGTGTTACAATTAGAACAATGGAAAATAAATATCACCAAGCTGCTTTTGAATCATTTGGGGCAATGCCAATAGCGATGTCTTATAACGATGTTTTTACAGCATTACAGCAAGGGACTATCGACGCGGCAGAAAATGCAACAGCTAACTGTTTGGCATCTGGATATTATGAAGTAACTAAAAATATTACTAATACACAACATGCTTTCGTATATATTGTTTTATGTATGTCAGATGCAGCATGGAATAAAATACCTGAAGATTTACAAAAACCATTTTTAGAAGCTGTTCAAAGAGGTGTAAATGCTCAAAGACAATATTTGGTTGAAGCTAATGAAGAAGCAACAAAAGAATTAAAAGAAAAAGGTGTTCAATTTTATGATATAGATATACCAACACTTCAAGCTGCATATAAAGAAAAAGCAAAAGAAAAAGGTTTTACATTTGATAAAGAATGGGAACAAGCAGTTGAAGATACTCTTAAAGAGTTTAAAAATAAGTAATGAATTAATTCATAGAGGGGGTTAAATGAAAAACATACAAAGAACTCTGCAAAAGACAGAAAATTTTATTATGGTTATTTCGTTTTCAATAATGGTATTAGCTTGTTTTATACAAGTTGTAAATAGAAATATATTTAAAATACCAGTTTCTGGATTTGAAGAGGCAGCTAAATATTCAATGATTTATATGGTTTTACTAGGAACTGAACTTGGGTTAAGAGATGGAACACAAATTGCAGTAACTGGTGCTGTGGATAAATTAAAAGGAAAAACTAGAAAAATTGTAGTAATTATTTCAAAATTATTAGTAATTGGTTTTTCTTCGGCGATTTTTTATCAGTCAATACTATTAGTTCAGCAACAAATACGTTCTGGACAGAAATCACCAGGGTTACAAATACCTATGACTATACCTTATTTTGCACTTGTGCTAAGTTTTGGAATTATAACAATAGTTCAATTGATAAATTTGATTTTAATATGTAAGAGTAGTAATTCAAATAAAGAAGAGGTGAAAGAGTAATGACTGGATTAATACTATTTGGAGCTTTTGCCGTTTTTCTTCTTATTGGTGTTCCTATTGCTATGGCATTAGGAATAGCGAGTATGGCAACTATTTTATTTAGCCCAACAATTCATTTATCAACAAATGTTATAGCACAAAGAATTTTTGGTGGATTAGATTCAACTTCTATCATGGCAATAGCATTTTTCGTTCTTGCTGGGAATATAATGACCAAAGGTGGTATTTCGAGAAGACTTGTAGAATTTGCAAACTCTATAGTTGGTGGATTCAGAGGCGGAATGGCGTTAGCCCTAGTTCTCGCATGTGCGTTTTTCGCAGCGTTATCAGGTTCTGCACCAGCAACTGTTGTTGCTATAGGAGTAATGCTTTATCCTGATATGGTTAGATTAGGATATCCAAAAGATAGAACAGCTGGATTGTTAGTTGTATCAGGTGGTTTGGGACCGATAATTCCACCAAGCATTATTATGGTTGTTTATGCAACTATTACAGGGGCATCGGTTGGTGATTTGTTTAAATCAGGAATGGCTATTGGTATAACTATTATGCTTGTTTTAATGATTGTTGTACTTATATTTGCACATAAAGAAAAGTGGCCTAAAAATAATGTAAAAATGACTTCTAAGGAATTTTTTACAAGTTTCTTTAAAACAATTCCAGCTTTAATGTTGCCGATTATAATTTTAGGAGGAATATATTCTGGAATACTTACTCCAACAGAATCTTCAGCTATAGCAGTAGTTTGGTCATTAATAGCAGGTATCTTTATTTATAAAGAAGTAAAAATAAGTGATTTATATAAAATATTTTTAGATTCTGCAAAAGGATCTGCGATGATTTTATTTATAATTGCAACTTCAACAGCTTTTGCATGGTTATTTGCATTTGCTGGTATTTCAAAAGATTTAGTAAATTTTGTTATTGGATTAGATTTAAGTCCAACATTATTCTGTATTGTTGTAGCTTTAATATTATTAGCTTTTGGAGTATTCCTTGAAGGAATAGCAACTTGTGTATTGATGGTTCCTGTATTGTGGCCTATTGCAAAAGCCATGGGAATAGATCCAATTCATTTTGGAATGATTGTATCTATTTCAAATGTAATTGGAACTATGACACCACCAGTTGCAGTTAATATTTTTTCAGCAGCCAGTGTTACAAAATTGAAAATGGGAGAAATTGTAAAAGGGCAAATGGCTTTTTTCATTGGCTATTTATTTGTATTTGTTTTAGTAGTCATATTCCCTATATTTAGTACATTTTTATTAAAATAAAGATTGATAAGGAGTTGTAAAATGAAAAATTCTAACCAAGAAAGAATGGAAACTTGGAAAGTAAATTCTCCTGAAGAGTACGGTTTTCATGAAGTAATTATACCTGAAAATAGTGATTGTAAGGTAGCAAATATATTTAGATTGAATTTGAAAAAAGGAGATAATTATATTTTAAATTCAAATAAATTAGAATTACACGCTGTATTGATTGAAGGAGAAGCAGTATTAAGCGAACATGCTAGTTTAAAAAATAAAATGAATAAATTTGATTCCTTTTATATACCCTCAAAAGATAAAATCAAAATTACTGCAATTGAGGACTCAATATTTTATATAGCAGGTGCATTATGTGAAGGAATAGGAAAACCTATTTTTAGAAAATTTGATTCTAGTCTGCCAATAGGTGATATTCATCAGATACACGGAGAGGGAGTTGGAAGAAGAGAAGTTATGTTTACATTAGCTCCTTCAGATAAAGCAAGTAGATTGATTTGTGGTTTGACTTGGGGTGGAAATGGTGCTTGGACAAGTTGGCCACCTCATCAACATGAAAAAGATTTAGAAGAGGTATATTGCTATTTTGATATGCCAGCCCCTAAATTTGGTTTGCATATTAGTTATTTAAAGAGTGGACAAGTAGATGAAATTGTAAGTCATGTGGTTCAATCAGGAACAATGGTGCAAGCGCCATGTGGTTATCATCCAACTGTTGCGAGTCCTGGAACAAGGAATACGTATCTTTGGGTACTAGCAGCATTTGTGCCAGAAGGAAGAAGTTATGATTTAGCGATTATGGATCCAAATTATATTGAAAGTAAAAAATAAAAATGAAGGTGGGAAAATGAAAATGTTTGATTTAACAGGGCGTAAAGCTATAGTTACTGGAGCAGCTCAAGGATTGAGCAGAGGAATGGCTGAAGGATTAATGGAAGCTGGAGCAGAAGTTTGTATTTTAGATATTAATCCAAATGTTTTAAATGTTGCTGAAGAATATAAAAAACAAGGTTATAAATGTCATGGAGTTATTGTAAATTTAGGAAATGTAGATGAAAGGAAAAAAGCATTTTCAGCAGCAGTAGCAGCTTTAGGAGATCATTTAGATATTCTTGTTAATAGTGCAGGAGTTCAACGTAGATATAAAAGTGAAGAATTTCCATTAGAAGATTGGGAATTTGTATTAAATATAAATTTAACTGCAGTGTTTAGTTTGTGCCAAATGGCAGCAAATCAATTTTTTAAACAAAATTCAAAAGGGAAGATAATAAATGTTGCATCAATGTTATCTTTCTTTGGAGGATATACAGTGCCTGCTTATGCAGCTTCAAAAGGTGGAGTAGCTCAGATTACTAAGGCTTTTTGTAATGAATGGGCAAGTAAAGGAATAAATGTTAATGCAGTTGCCCCAGGATATATGGATACAGAGATGAATACAGCATTAACTAATCCAGATAATCCAAGATTTAAAGAAATAACAAATCGTATTCCAGCAAATAGATGGGGAAAACCAGAAGATATGAAAGGCCCAGTAGTGTTCTTAGCTTCAGATGCATCAGATTACTTAAATGGAGCAATTATTCCAGTTGATGGTGGATATTTAGTAAAATAGGATAGAGGAGAAAAGGAAATGAAAGTTATAATAACTGATTGTGATCATGCAAACATAAATATTGAAAAGGAAATTTTAGAAAAAGCAGGACTTACTTATGAATTAAAACAATGTAAGACTGAAGAGGATTTAATTGAACAATGTAAGGATGGAGACATATTTATAAATCAATATGCTCCAATAACAAGACATGTGATGGAATCACTTCCAAACTTAAAATTAGTTGTTCGTTATGGAGTCGGAGTTAATAACGTGGATGTTAAAGCAGCTACAGAATTAGGAGTGCAAGTATGTAATGTTCCTGATTATGGAATGAATGAAGTTGCGGATCAAGCGATAGCTATGATGATGGCATTAGTACGTAAAGTAGTACTTATGAATGAATATACTAAAACTCAAAAATGGGATTATATAAAATCTATCCCTATAAGACGTAATAGTACTCAAATAGTTGGAGTTGTAGGATTAGGTCGTATTGGAAGAAATTTTGCTCAAAAGGCACATGCTTTAGGATTTATAGTAAAAGGATATGATCCATACTATAAAAAAGATGAAAATATAAGTTTTATAGATGTTGTTACATTAGATGAAATCATAGAAACTTCAGATATTATATCTATTCATTGCCCATTAGAAGGAAATAAAGATTTATTTAATGCTGAAACATTTAAACGTATGAAGAAAAATGCTTATCTAATCAATGTATCACGTGGTGGAATAATAAACGAAAATGATTTAGATGAAGCTTTGGAAAAAGGAGAAATTTCAGGAGCAGCTTTAGATTGTGTAGAACATGAGCCTATGAATCCAGATTCTAAATTGTTTAGACATAGTAATTTACTTGTTTCTCCACACATGGGATGGTATTCAGAAGAAGCTGCATCTGAATTAAAAAGAAAAGTCGCAGAAGAATCAGTGAGATTTGCTAATAATGAAAATGTGCATTATCCTGTAAATAAATTAAAATAAAGGAGAAAAAATGGAAAATATATTAAAAAAAATATCTGAAATAGGTATAGTTCCAGTTGTAACTATAGAAAATATAGAAGATACTTTGCCCATTGCAAAAGCACTTTATGATGGAGGAATACCATGTGCAGAAGTAACTTTTCGAAATGAAAATTGTCTTGAAGCAATAAAAATAATAAAAGAGACTTATAAAGATATGCTATTAGGTGCAGGAACTGTATCTGACATAGCACAGGTAGAAAATGCTTTAAGTGCAGGAGCGGAATTTATAGTTACTCCTGGGTTTAATGAAGAAGTTGTTTCATATTGTGTTAATAACAATATTTTGATTATCCCTGGTTGTTCAAATCCAAGTGATTTAGAAAAAGCACAGAAATATGGATTAAATATAGTTAAAATTTTTCCAGCAGAAAGCATAGGAGGAATCAAACTAATTAAATCATTATCAGCTCCGTATAATAAAATGAAATTTATGCCAACTGGTGGTATAAATGAGGAGAATCTAAGAGAATATTTAAAATTTGATAAGATTATTGCCTGTGGTGGAAGCTGGATGGTTCCTAAAGATATTATAAAAACAAAAGATTTCAAACAAATAGAACATTTAGTAAAAAAAGCAATAAATAAGATGCTTAATTTTGAATTGGCACATATAGGAATCAATTCTAAAGATAGTAAAGATGCAGAGAGTATAGTTACTTTATTTGAAGAAATATTTGGTTTTGAAAAAGCTGCAAATCCAAATTCAATTTTTGCTGGAAGCTATATTGAGGCAATGAGAAATCCATATTTGGGAACTAATGGTCATATTGGTATTTTTACATCTGATATTGTTAGAGCAGTAGCTTATTTAAAAAGACTTGGTGTTACATTTAATGAAGAAAGTGCTAAATATGATGCTGCTGGAAGATTAGGTGCTATTTATTTACAAAAAGAGATAGGAAAATTTGCTGTACATTTAGTACAAAAAAAATAGATGGAGGACTATAAATGATTGAAATTATGACTCTTGGAGAGATAATGCTTAGATTATCTCCCCCTGGACATCAAAGATTTATTCAGGCTTCACAATTTGATGTGACATATGGAGGAAGTGAAGCTAACATTGCAGCATGCTTAGCATCTTTTGGACATAAAACAGGATATATTACTAAATTGCCTTGTAATGCAATAGCAGATTGTGTTGTAGCTAGTTTAAGAAAATCAAATGTTGATTGTTCAACAATTGTACGTGGTGGAAAAAGACTAGGGACATATTTTTTAGAAAATGGAGTGTCTGTAAGACCTTCAAATGTTGTTTATGATAGAGCAGATTCTGCAATGGCTGAATCAAAACCAGAAGATTTTGATTTTGAAGAAAGTTTAAGAGGAATAAAATGGTTCCACACTTCAGGTATTACTCCTGTTATAGGAAAAGAAACGGTAGAAGTTGTAAAAAAAGCAATGCAAGTTGCTAAAAAAAATGGTGCTATTGTTTCATTTGATTTAAACTATAGAGGAAAATTATGGACAAGCGATATTGCTAATAAACAAAAAATGATTTCAGAGCTTATGGAATATGTTGATATATGCTTTGGAAACGCTAGAGATGCTGCGTTGGTATTAGGTTATAAGGATGGAGATAAAGATTTTATTAATGGAGACTATTCAATTTGTGTAAATGAAGAGAATATGCAAAAGGTGATAAAAAAATATAATTTCAAATATTTAGTAAGTTCTTTGAGAAATAGCATTTCAGCATCTGATAATGAATATAGCGCAGTAGTATCAACAGATTCTGATTATTATGTTGGCAAGAATTATATGGTTCATATTGTGGATAGAGTTGGTAGCGGAGATGCTTTTGCATCAGGTTTTATTCACGGTATAATTACAGGTATGACTAAAGAAGATGCTTTGAATTTCGCAATATCATCAGCTGTTATAAAACATACAATACCAGGTGATTTTAATTATACATCAGTAGAAGAAGTTGCAAAATTAGCAAATGGAGATTCAAGTGGAAGAGTTCAGAGATAAATAGTAGCATATAAAAACTTCATTATCGATTCTGATGATGAAGTTTTTTTATAGGAGGATTATTATGTTAATTAGTCAAAAAATAAGAAAGATAGCACCGGAAATGGATTCCTTAAGACTTGGAACAGGATGGGAAGATACTGATTTAACAAAGCCTCAAATTCTAATAGAGAGCACATATGGTGATAGCCATCCTGGAAGTGTGCATTTAAATAAATTAGTTAAATCTGCAGAAATTGGAATTTCAGATGGTGGAGGAAAAGGGGCTAAATATTATGTAACTGACATTTGTGATGGACAGGCTCAAGGACATAATGGAATGAATTATTCTTTAGTTTCAAGAGAATGTATTGCAGATATGATAGAGATTCAAGCTATGGCAACTCCTTTTGATGGTGCAGTATTTATAGCTAGCTGTGATAAGGGGTTACCGGGAAATATAAAAGCATTAGCAAGATTAAATATTCCTTCAATACTAATACCAGGTGGAATAATGAATGCAGGAAAAAATATGTTAACTTTAGAACAAATAGGAATGTACAGTGCTAAATTGAAGAGAGGGGAAATAACAGAAAAAGAATTTAAGCTTTTTCAAAAAAATGCTTGTCCATCATGTGGTGCATGCTCGTTTTTAGGAACTGCTGCAAGTATGCAAATAATGGCTGAAGCCTTAGGGTTAACATTACCAGGAACTGCACTTATATCAGCTAATTCAGAAAAACTAAAAGAAAAAACTTATGAAAGTGGAAAGCAGGTTTTAGAATTAGTAAAAAGAAATATTAAACCAAGTGACATCTTAACTGAAAAAGCATTTGAAAATGCAATTATTGTACATGCAGCAATTGCAGGTTCTTCAAATGTATTATTACATCTTCCGGCAATAGCTCACGAATTAGGAATTAATCTTAGTGCTGATACATTTGATTCAATCCATAGAAAAATTCCATATATTTTAAATATTAGACCTAGTGGTAAGTATCCAGGAGAATATTTACAGTATGCTGGTGGGGTTCCACAAATTATGGAAGAATTAAAAGAATTTTTAAACTTAGATGAACTGACAGTAACTGGAAAGACACTTGGTGAAAATCTGGAAGAATTAAAAAGAATAGGATATTATGAAGAATGTGAAAAAAAAATAAAAAGCCTTGGATTGAATAAAACAGATATAATAAAAAATAAAAATAATCCAATTCAAAAGAATGGATCACTAGCTATTTTGAAAGGAAACATTGCTCCTGATGGAGCAGTTGTAAAACATGCAGCTTTGCCTGAAAAAATGAAATCTAGTATTATATTATCAGCTAAAACCTTTGATTGCGAAGAGGAGGCAATAGATGCAATTTTAACCAAAAGAATTAAACCAGGAGATGCTGTAATAATTCGTTATGAAGGGCCAAAAGGAAGCGGAATGCCAGAAATGTTTTATACGACAGAGGCTATTGCATCTGATTTAGAACTATGTGATTCTATAGCTTTATTAACAGATGGTCGTTTTTCAGGTGCAACTAGAGGGCCTGCAATAGGCCACATATCTCCTGAAGCTATGAGTGGAGGACCAATTGCTTTGATAAACGATGATGATTTAATAGAAATTAATATAGAAAAAAGAGAAATAAATGTTGTTGGTATAAAAGGAAAAAAAGTAGCTAAAGAAGAAATTTCTAAAATATTTGATGAGAGACATAAAAAATGGCAAAAACCGGAGAATAAGTTTAAGCGTGGTCCTCTTGCAATTTATACTCGATTTGCTGTATCACCAATGAAAGGGGCATATATAGAGGTTAAATAATAAGATATAATAAAATAATTAGTTCAATAATTAAAAAAAATCTTGAAAGCTGACTAAGATAGTGCTACAATAAAGTTGTCTAATTTCAATTTTAATTATATAAACGGGGGAAAGAGGATTGTAAAGATCCTTTTTCTTTTATAAAAAAACTATAAAAAAACACTTGTATTTTTTAAAAAGATGTGTTATAGTTAACCCACATAATAATTTTGTTTACTTCTTAAAAAAGAGGGCAGTTAGACAGTTCTCTTTTTTAATTTCATACAGAGGTTTATGCCATACTAAACCTTAAAAGAGCTCCCGCACTGGGCTCTTTTTTTTATGTAAAAAATCCTTCTGAATATGCTATAATGAACCTAGGGCAAAAAGTGGATTATGAAATTTGGAGGTATACTTATTATGAGAAATTTAAAAGAAAATTGCCGTATAGCAGTTGTTCAGGCAGCACCTGTTATGTTTGATAAAGATGCCTGTATAGATAAAGCTATTAAAATAGTAGAAAAAGCTTCCGAAGAAAAACCTGAAATAATTGTTTTCCCAGAGCTTTTTGTACCAGGATATCCATATGGAATGAATTTTGGATTTACTGTAGGTAGCAGAAATGAAGGTGGACGTAAAGATTGGAGTATATACTATAATAATTCAATAGTTGTTCCTTCAGAAGACACTGATAAACTTGCAATGGCAGCTAAAAAATACAATATGTTTGTAAGCATTGGAGTGTCAGAAAGAGACGAGTTAACAGGAACTTTATACAACTCTAATCTTATTTTTTCTCCTGAAGGAAAGCTTGAATCTGTACATAGAAAACTGAAACCTACTGGAAGTGAAAGAGTGGTTTGGGGAGATGCAAACAAAGGATACTTCCCTGTTGTAGATACACCATGGGGACCGGTAGGAAGTCTTATCTGTTGGGAAAGTTATATGCCTTTAGCAAGAGTTGCACTATATGAAAAAGGAATAACACTGTATATTTCACCAAATACAAATGACAATCCTGAGTGGCAGGATACGATAAAACATATTGCACTTGAAGGAAAATGCTATTTTATCAACTGTGATATGTATTTTACAAAGGATATGTATCCAAAAGGGCTTCATGAACAGGAGCAAATTGATAAGCTATCTGATATAGTGTGCAGGGGAGGAAGCTGTATAGTTGATCCATTTGGACATTATGTTACACAGCCTGTATGGGATAAAGAGGAGATAATCTATGCAGACCTTGATATGAATAAGGTATATACAAGTAAAATGGAACTTGATGTGTGTGGTCACTATGCAAGACCAGATGTTTTAAAATTAATAGTTGAAGATAAATAGCAAAAAAGAATTGGGGCGACCCAATTCTTTTTGTTTTTATTATAATTTGCTTTTTAAGGCTCTCAGTTCATTTTGAATGTAATGAGAGATCCCAAGTAGGTCCTCCTTCATAGAAAGTTGCATACTCTCGTTAAAACGTGTACTAGGACCTGAGATAGTGAGTCCATATAGAAGTTTGCCATTGTCATCTAAAATAGGAACTGCTACTGCAGTAACACCTTCAGTTACTTCAGAATGGGAAATACAGCATCTTTCTTCTTTAATCTTTTCAAGATCTTCTAAAAGTTTTTTCTTTCCAAGATTTTCATTGATGATAATACTATGTTTTCTAAAAAATTCTTTTTTAAATTCATCACTTTGAAAAGCCAGGAGTGTTTTTCCTGTTGCTCCAATATGCAAAGGAACAGTATAACCTGACTCTACATCTTCTGACAGTATTTGAGTGCTTTTTATCATATTAATCCATACTCCGATTTTATCAACAATAGTTGTCAGGATAATATTTTCATTATATTTTTTGCTAAGTTTCTCCATTTCAGCTGAAATAATCTCTTTTAAATCGAAATTATGTCTTACCCCAATAGATGCTTTTAAAATACTTGTTGTAAGTTTATATTTGCTATTTTCAGTGTTTTGAGCAATCCATCCAACATGCTCAAGGGTTTTTAATACTCTAAAAATTGTAGTTTTATGTATTCCTAACTGCTTACTTATTTCTGAAACTCCCAACTCTTTTTCCTGTAATTTTGAAAAGAGTTCAATAATTTCAATAGCTCTGCAGATAGAATTGATATATTGTGGTTCTTTTTTCATTTTACCCCCTCTCATACCCGCCTCTACCTAGATTATAGAGATTTTTTATCAATAAGTCAATTTGATTATTTGTATATTGAATATGTATTTTTTTAATGTGAAAAGTTTTAAAATAGAATAAAAATTTCCGAAATAATAAAAAAGAGTATTGACAAAACAATAGAAACATTGTAAAATTGTTTCATATAGAGAAACACGTTTCGAAGTTGTGAACAAGATAAAAGGGAACAGGGGGACAAAAATGTTTAAAATACTTGGAGAAAAAGAGAGAGTAGTAAGTAAATGGAGTGGTGGAGTTACTAATCAACTTTACATATATCCGGAAAATGGAGATTATGGAAAAAGAGATTTTAAATTTAGAATAAGTATAGCTACTACTGAGATAGAAGAATCTACATTTACGAAGTTGGAAAATGTAAATAGAGTTATTTCTATTTTAGAAGGTAAAATGGAGCTTGAACATGTAGGTCATCACAATAAAACGTTAAATAGATATGAAATAGATAGATTTAAAGGTGACTGGGAAACTCATTCTAAAGGAAAAGTTACAGATTTTAATCTTATGATAAAAAATGGAGATGGAGATTTTTTCTTTAAAGAGGTAGATAAAAAAGGGAATATACTTTTTTCAGATAAAGATGCATTTGGATTTGTTTTCTGTATAGATGGTAATCTTAAAATAGATGACCAGGAAATAAAAAAAGGTGAAATTCTCATAACAGATAATAAGGAAATAGCAGCTACAGGTAATGGAAAAATATTTTATGGATATATAGAAAAATAGAGATGGAGGGTAAAAAATGAAAGAATTATGGAATGGTAGATTTGACAGTAATGAAGAGGTAGACTTAAGAATATGGCAGGTAATTAAAGAATTTTCTAAAGAAAATGCAAAGGGACCTGGATTATGTTTTGTTGGATATAACACAGATGATGGAGTAGTAAGAAATCTGGGAAGAAAAGGAGCAGAGGGTGGATCAGATGCCATAAGAAAGGCTATGCAATCTTTTCCAATTGTTGAAGGACTGGCTCTTTATGACTATAAGAATTTAAAATCAAAAGTTTTAGAGGAAGCTCAAGATGAGTACTCAGCTAAAATAGCAGATGTTATTTCAAAGGGAATATTCCCAATTGGACTTGGAGGAGGACATGATATAGCTTATGGTTCTTATAGAGGTGTAAGAAAAGCATATCCAGATAAGAAAATAGGGCTTATCAACTTTGATACACACTTAGATATCAGACCATATGACAATGGACCATCTTCTGGAACATCGTTTAAACAGATATTAGACAGTGATGAAAATGCAGTATACAGCATTATAGGATATAAAAAACAGGGAAACACAAAAAGACTTTTAGAAACAGCAAATAAATATAATACATTGATTTTAGATGAGGAATATGAGGAAAGCTATATTATAGAAAATATTAAAAAATTTATAGCTGGTGTAGATGTAGTATATATCACATTCTGTATGGACGTATTTGATGCACCATATGCACCAGGAGTATCAGCACCTACTATTATGGGTCTTGATCCTAAGAAAGGAAAGAGAATCCTAAGAGAAATAATGAAGAGTGGAAAGGTAGTATGTGTTGACTTTGCAGAAGTAAACCCTGTTTATGACATGGACAGTAGAACTGCAAAACTTGCAGGGGCACTTATCTATGACATAATGTTAAATATGTAATAGAATAGGGCAAATTTAAAGGAGGACATATGAATTTTAGTTTTGATGAATTAGGGGCATTATTCAGTTTTGGCATGGTAGGGACTATTGCAATTGGATTAATTTCATTGTATGTAGGACAAAAGTTAAAGGAAAAATTAACTTTTCTTGATCGTTTTGGTATTCCAGCAGCGGTGTTAGGAGGGATATTATTTGCAACATTCCATCTTATTATTAGAGTGGCTGGTATTGGAAGCATCTCTTATGATACGACTTTCCAAACACCGTTTATGGTTGTATTCTTTACAACTATTGGGTTGGGTTCATCTATTGAAGGTCTGAAAAAAGGTGGAAAACTTTTAATAGTTTTCTGGCTTCTAAGTGGATTTATGACATTTATGCAGACAGTAATTGGAGTTAGCTTAGCTAAAGTAACAGGAATTAATCCTTTGCTTGGAGTAATGGCTGGATCTGTTTCAATGTCAGGAGGGCATGGATCTGCAGGAGCTTTTGGACAGACTATTGAAGAATTAGGAGTTCATGGTGGATTAACAGTGGCTCTTTCTGCTGCTACTTTTGGACTGATAGCAGGAGGACTTTTAGGATCTCCACTTGCTATACATTTAATTAAAAAATTCAACTTAAAACCTAAAGATGTTGTAAATAAAGATGAAGTTGAAAAGAAAGCAACAACTCATCATCAGGAAATAACACTTCAATCTATGATGAGTCATGTTACAATGCTTGCAGTGGTAATGACAATAGGTATTTCTGTAAGTAGTTTCCTTAAAGGAAAATTTGGAATAGCACTTCCATCATATGTTGGAGCGATGTTCTGTGCAATAATATTTAATAACTTAAACATTAAATTTAAATGGATGCAGCTAGATAGAAATCTTTTAAATATTATTGGTGAAACTTCACTTAATATATTCTTGTCAATGGCACTTATCTCACTTAAATTATGGGAACTTGCAGCACTTGCAGTACCTTTATTGATAATCTTAGGAACTCAAGTATTATTCATGTGGGCATATACAAGATTTATAGTATTTAAAGCTATGGGTAGTGACTACGATGCTGCTGTAATGGTTTCAGGAATGTGTGGATCAGGACTGGGAGCTACAACAAATGCAATGATTAACATGGGAGAAGTAAGCAATAAATATGGATACACAGTTAACCCATATCTTATTGTTCCACTTACAGGGGCATTCTTAATAGATATGTTCCAGATGCCAGTTATTTTAACTGCAATAAATATGTTTAAATAAAATTAAAAAATAGGGCTTGAGAAAG
>NZ_JADRHM010000027.1 GCF_018205345.1 Fusobacterium sp. DD2 | reverse complement strand
ATTGTTAATGTCCTTTTTTATTTTTTTCTGTCTCGCTCTCGCGGACATAGACTATAATATCACTTTTCCAATTTTATGTCAACTACTTTTTTTCTTTTTTTTATTTTCTAAAGGGTGAATATAGTCTTATCCCTTGTTTTGTATAGAGTTTTCCAGTCATTATTTTTTTATCATCTACAAAAACCTGATATTCTCCCAATGCTGCTCCTTTTTTAACTGGAGCTGTTGTAAAGCTTTCTTTTTTTATCTTTATATTAATCTTACTATCAGTTCTAAATATCTTTTTAAAATCTTTATCTGGATATAGATTTACATAATCCTTTTCTCCAGCAATTACTTTTACCTTAGTAAGTGGTTGAGATGTATCTAAAATCACTCTATATGTATACTCTTCATTAAACTGTCTAATCTTATCAAGTACCACTTTATCTCTTGTAGCTTCATCTTTACTTCCTAATACAACAATAAAAAGTTTTACATTATTTTCTCCAGAAACTACACAGATATTGTATCCAGCTGTATCGTGATGCCCAGTTTTTATACCATAAATCCCTTCTATCCCTAGAAGTTTATTTCTATTTTGAATCTTACCAACCTTTATTTTAGCTTCCTTCATACTTGCTATATTCATATACCCCTTAATCTTCTCTGCATTTAAAGATAGAAGGTATAATCCTCTTGCACTTCCAATATCCATATCCTTTCCAGTCATATTTGTAGGCAGACCAGTAGGTGTATGATACTCTATCATCTTATCAAGATTTAACTTTTTAAGCTTATTATTCATCTTTTTAACAAATTTATCAATATCTCCATGTGAAATATAGTAAGCTATCCCCTCTGTAGCGTTATTAGCTGAATAAATAGCACTGGCTTTAATCAGATCTTCTAAAGTAAAACTCATTCCATCCTTTATCCAGATTCTGCTTCCCTGAATATCTGCAATCTCTTTAGGAATTACCACTTTATCTTTCATATGAACATGCCCTTTATTTAGTTCATCATATGTAAGCATAAGAGTCATCATCTTAGTTACAGAAGCAAGAGGAAGTTTTTCATCTATATTCTGCTCATAATATATATTTCCAGTGTCATCTCCAACTAAATAAGCTTTACATCTATTATCAGAATCTTCTACAGCATATGAAAATATCGTACTTATTAACATTGCTACTGCAACTATTATCCTTTTCATAATTCATCTCCCATACAAAATTTACAAGGGATATTATACCATATTTCTTATATTTCATAAAGAAAAAAAGAGACAGTACAAGAGTACCGTCCCTTACAATTTAGATAATATGCCTACTTTAAGTTAAAATTATTTTGCTTCTTTTTTTGATAGGTAATCTTTGATTGCTAACTGTATAGCTTCTTCAGCAAGAACTGAACAGTGCATTTTTACAGGTGGCAATCCTCCTAATTCTTCAACAACCTTTTTATTAGTAAGTTTCATAGCTTCATCAATTGTTTTTCCTTTGATTAATTCAGTAGAAACTGAAGAACTAGCTATTGCAGAAGCACAACCAAAAGTTCTGAACTTAACATCTGTTATAATGTCATTTTCAACTTTGATAAATATTTCCATAATGTCACCACATGATGGGTTACCAACTTTTCCATATCCAGATGGGTTTTCAATTACTCCTACATTGTGTGGATTCATAAAGTGATCCATTACTTTTTCTGTATATTGCATTTTTTTACTCCTTAAATTACATATTAAAATTATTATTAAAAACTAAGTTAAATTATTTTCCTTCCTGATAAGCGTTCCATAATGGAGAAATTGCTCTTAATTTATTTACAACTTCTACTACGCTGTCAAGTACATAATCAATCTCTTCTTTTGTATTGTATTTTCCAATACCAAATCTGATTGTTCCATGTGCAAATTCAGGTTTGATTCCCATTGCAAGTAAAACGTGAGATGCTTGTAAGTCATCTGATGAACAAGCCGAACCAGAACTTACCGCAATTCCTTTATAGCTTAAGCTTAAAAGAATTGATTCTCCTTCAAGATATTTAAATGTAACACTTGAAGTTCCTGGAAGTCTTCTAACTCCTCTTGCATTGACAACAATTTCTGGAACTCTGTCAAGGATTTGAGTTTCAAAGTAATCTCTTAATTCCTCTTCTTTTTTCCATTCTGCATCCATATCTCTATATGCTATTTCCAATGCTTTTGCCATTCCAACTATTGCAGGAATATTTGATGTACCAGGTCTTCTCTTCTTTTCTTGTCCTCCACCTGTAAGTACTTTACCAAATCTGACTCCTGTTCTCCAGAATAGTCCTCCTATTCCTTTTGGTCCGTAGAATTTATGTCCTGAGAATGATAATAGGTCAATTCCCATCTCTTTTGGTTTAATATCTAGTTTTCCCATTGTTTGAACTGCGTCAACATGGAATATAATTCTATGTTCTTTTGCTAATTTTCCTATCTCTTCAATTGGTTGGAAAGTTCCAACTTCATTGTTTGCATGCATTACAGTAATAAGGATAGTATCCTCTCTGATAGCATTTTTTACATCCTCAATGTGTAAAAGTCCATTTTCATCAACTGGAAGAGTAGTGATTTCATACCCATCTTCTTCTAAGTCTTTCAATGTATTTTTTACTGCTGGGTGCTCTATAGGACTTGTTATTATATGTTTTCCTCTGTTTTTATATGCTCTAGCGATACCTCTAATGGCCAAATTGTCAGCTTCGCTTCCTGATGCTGTGAATATTAATTCATCAGGAGTAATTCCAAGATAGTTAGCTATCTTTGCTCTTGACTCCATTAGTGCTTTGTTAGTCTCTTTTCCAAATAGGTGCACACTTGATGAGTTTCCATAAAACTCTGTTAAGTATGGCATCATTGCGTCTAAAACTTCTTTATCCATTTTTGTTGTGGCATTATTGTCTAGATAAACTCTCATATTTACCCTCTCCCTATAATATTACATTTAATTACACAACTAATAATACCATTCCTTAGTAATTTTGTCAAGAATTATTATTGATATTTTTAGTAAGTTTTTCAACGCTTTTTATTATACCACTTTTTGTCAGAATTTATTATAATTATTTCTATTTTATATAAAAAAAATGGGGCTGTTGCAAATATGTAAAAATAAAATTCGCGATATTAAACACTATTGATACCTGAGAGAATTATATTTTTATAATTTTAAAATGCAATAGCACCATTTTTATTATTTATTATTTTTTTGCAAGAGCAATTTTTTTAACTATATATGCAATAATCATTGTTATAACAATATCTGGAAGAGTGTTTCCAACTGCTGTTTCAATAGTTAGAAGATATCTGTAGATTATAAACCCTACTGCCCAGATTACAAGATTAAGCCAGTTATAATTATCTTTTGAATAATCTTTTTTCACAATATAGAAATCTACAAACACTATTGCTATCATAGGTGCAAATACTGAACCTATAAATAGAAGGAAATCTGTTATATTATCCATAGGGAAAGTCATTGCAAGTATTGTTCCTACTACTGCTGTAACCATTCCTATTTTCTTTTCATCTACATGAGAAGAGATTGATTTTGATGATACCCCAGCTGAAAAAGCATCCAAAAATGTTGTTGTAACTGTTGAGAATACCACAATTAGAAGACCTGCCATTCCAAGACCAGCTTTTAAGAATATATTTGCAATATCTGATTCTCCAGTAAGAATAGCTGCTCCCATTCCCATTATAAACATCCAAATACTTACAAGGTTATACACAAGTACACTTGCAAGTGTTGCAGTAAGAGGTTTTTCAGCATCTCTTGTATAATCACTGATTACAGGTAACCAAGATAGAGGCATTGCTGCTCCAAGTTCTACTGCAAGTCCAAATGACATAGCTTCACTTGGTTCAAATCCAACTCCTGTATTTACAAATATAATTCTGCAAAGAAGAATACTTAAGATTCCAAGTCCTGTCATTGCAACAAAGTTTATCTTTTCAAGGTTTTTAATCCCTATTTTTATCCAAAGTATAATTAATGCACCAATTATAAGTGCCCATAGCCATACACCTTTATGAAGTATCTCATTAGCTGCAAGAGCTCCATCATATATCATGATAGCTGTCCATCCAACAAGCTGTACCACATTTAAAAATGAAAATAGTATTCCACCTTTACTTCCATAACTTATCTTTACACTTTCCATAGAGCTTTTTTGTGTCTTAGCACCGATTATTCCTGCTAAATACATTATCACTCCACCTATTATGTGTCCAATTATTATAGCCATAATACCATTTTTAAATCCTAAAGGTGCAAGATATGTTCCTGTAATTATCTCAGCTATAGATATTCCTGCTCCAAACCATATCATTACATTGGCTATAACTGATGTTCCTTTTTTTTCCATGTTTTAGTTTCTCCTCTTCCTATTTTTCTGTTTTTTTATTTTATTAAATATCCGTGGTCCATTGGTCCTCTTCCCTTACCAAGGTCAAGCATCTCCATAAGTGCATTTGAAATGTACTCTTTAGCTTTTTCAATAGCTTTATCAAGTGGCATTCCTTTAGCAAGATTTGAAGCTATAGCACTTGATAGTGTACAACCTGTTCCATGAGTATTTGGGTTATCTATTCTTTTACCATTGAACCATTTAATATTTTTTCCATCAAAAAGCAGGTCATTTGCATCATTTAAATTATGACCACCTTTACAAAGTACTGCACAAGAGTACTTGTCATATATTTTCTTTGAGGCAGTTATCATATCCTCACTTGTTTTTATCTCCATTCCACTTAAGATTTCAGCTTCTGGAATATTTGGAGTAATCACTGTAGCTAGAGGAAATAGTACGTCACACATAGTTTCTATCGCTTCATCCTCTATAAGTTTTGAACCACTTGTTGATACCATAACTGGGTCAACTACTATATTTTTTGCATTATATTTTTTTAGTGTATCACCTATTGCCACAATGAGTTTTTTAGATGATAACATCCCTATTTTTACAGCATCTGGCATAATATCAGAAAATACTGCATCAAGTTGTTTTTGTAAAAAATCTACACCTACATCAAGTATCCCTGTTACTCCAAGAGTATTTTGTGCTGTAAGAGCTGTAATAACGCTCATTGCATATACTCCATTCATAGTCATTGTTTTTATATCAGCCTGAATTCCTGCTCCACCTGAACAGTCACTTCCTGCTATTGTAAGTACCGCTTTTTTCATCTATTTCTCCTCCACCATCTTCTCAGTTAATTTTTTCAGTTCCTTTGTTGCTTCCTCAATATTTTTTTGCCCATATATAGCACTTATTACAGCTATTCCCACTATTCCACTGCCTTTAAGTTCCATAATATTATCTTTAGATATTCCACCAATAGCTATTACTGGAATACTTACTGCTTCACATATAGCTTTTAATGTCTTTTTATCCACTGCCACTGCATCATCTTTTGAATTTGTAGCAAATACAGCTCCTACTCCTAAGTAGTCAGCTCCCATCTTTTCAGCTTTTATTGCCTGCTCCACAGTTTGTGCTGAGACTCCAAGTATCTTATCTTCTCCAATAATCTCTCTTACACATCCAGCATCCATATCCTCCTGACCAACATGAATACCATCTGCTCCCACTTTTACAGCTACTCCTACATTGTCATTTATAATAAATGGACAAGAGTATCTTCTGCATAGCTCTTTAATTCTTACTGCTTCCTTATAAAACTCTTCCTCTTTAAGATGTTTTTCTCTTAACTGAACACAGGTAACTCCACCTTTAAGTGATTTTTCAACCTGCTCATCTAAACTCTCTCCATCTAGCCATTTTCTATCTGTAACAGCATAAAGAAGAAGGTCTTTTTTATCTATCCTCATATATTGCTCCTCTATCAAGTCTATTTCCAGTCATATTATAGATTGCATCTATCAATCTATCTCTATAAGTTGAGTTACCATCCCCATCTTCCATATTCTCCCAACCTATCTCTCCTACTACTCCCATCATACATACAGCTGCAGCAGTTGCTTCAAGTGGATGATCTGGATTTGCAACTAAAAATGCAGCTATTAAAGCTGAAAGCATACATCCAGTTCCAGTTATCTGGCTCATCTCTTTTCTACCATTTCTTATAACAAAACATCTATTTTCATCACAAACCAAGTCAATAGCTCCAGTTACTGCTATTATTCCCTTTGTTTCCTTTGCAAAAGCTTTTACAAATTCAATGCTTTTATCAAGATTTTCATCAGTTATCTTATCATTTATATCAGCATCTACTCCTACAGCTCCACCTTTTCCTGAGAAAAGAACCTTAATCTCAGATGTATTTCCCTTTATTACATCAAATCTAAACTCTTTCATAAGATCTAAGGCTGTCTTAGTTCTAAGTGTGCTAGCTCCTACTCCAACAGGGTCAAGTACCATCTTATGACCTAATTCCTGTGCCTTTTGTCCTGCTGCAAACATAGCTTTGATACTGTTTTTATTCAGTGTACCAATATTGATATTAAGTCCTCCACAAATTGCAGTAATCTCAACTGCATCTTCAGGTTCATCTGCCATTACAGGACTTGCACCAGTTGCAAGTAACACATTTGCAACATCATTTACAGTTACATAGTTTGTAATATTGTGTATAAGTGCACCATTTTTTCTTAGGTTATCCAAATATTTTCCTAACATATATGCCTCCCAAAAATTATTAGAAATAAAAAAAGTGCTCACCAAATAGGTCAGCACTTGCTCTTAGTTTTTTCCCTACGTTGGCATTATCCAAATCAGGTTAAGGGTCTAAATTACAAAATTTACTCTCAGCCCATTGCAATGAGCTCCCCCTCACTTGTTATCAATTTCCATTATAATTATACTACAATATATATTTTTTTCAATAAAATTAAATATTATTTTTCTTTAGCCTCTTTTTTCTTAAGCTCCTCATAGTGTTTGCACGCCATATTCATTTCGCACTCATTACATTTAGGACGTCTTGCTATACACTTATCTCTTCCCTGTAAAATAATATAGTGGGAAAAATCTATCCACTTATCTTTAGGAACTATTTTCATCAAATCTTTCTCTATCTTTATAGGGTCACTTTCCTTAGTAAGACCTAAAAGGTTAGTTATTCTCTTTACATGGGTATCCACAGTTATACCATCTGCAAGTCCCCATACCTCTCCTCTTACAACGTTAGCTGTCTTCCTTCCAACACCAGCTAACTTTACAAGTTCATCCATATCCTGAGGTATCTTTCCACCATATTGAGATAAAAGCTGCTCACTGCAAAGCTTTATATTCTTAGCCTTATTTCTGAAAAATCCTGTACTTCTTATCATCTCTTCTATCTCTTCCTGAGATAAAGCTGCAAATCCCTCTGGAGTATTCACTTTTTTAAACATCTCCTCTGTAACAATATTTACCCTCACATCTGTACATTGTGCAGAAAGTATTACAGCAACTAAAAGCTCAAAAGGTGTCTTATAGTTCAGTGCACACTTTGGTTTTCCAAATTTTTCCTCCATCTTTTCAAGAACAATTTTTACTCTCTCTTTTTTTGTCATATTTCCTCCTGTATATAGATAATAGCAAAACATCTGCTCTATAATAGATTTACTATTAATAAAGCAGATGTAATTTTTTAAGTATTTAATCTAAAGTTTTTATAAATAGCATGTGCTCTAAACCTTTGTACTCCTCAACTCCATCAAACTGGAATCCAAGATGCTTAAAGGCACTTAGAGATGGTGTGTTCTCCTCTAAAATATATGCTAAAACAATAGAGATCTCTGGATGTCTCATTCTCAATTCATCAATACTTAAATCTATGATTTTTTCACTGTATCCCTTATGTCTTATACCCTCTACAAGATAGACATTTATTGTTGCACACTCTCCATCAATTTCAAATTTGACACATCCATAAAATTCACCTGTCTCAAGATTTGAAACTGTATATAGAAGATAAGCATCTGAATGAATAAGAAACTGATACCACTTCTTATGAGTTTCCCATTGTTTTTCAGGATTATCACAATATTTTTTTACATAGTTGAGATGTATATATCTATATATCTCAGGAATATCATCCTCTACTGTTTCTCTTAATAGGATCAAACTAAATCACCTGTCACTATTTTAAAACTACTCTATATATCTTTTTCTTACCTATTTTAACAACGAATTCTCCATCTTCAAATAGATCTTCTGTTACTTGCATTGCAAAGTCTTTAACTTTTTCATCTTTTACTGTAAGTCCATTTTGAGTTACAAATTTTCTTCCTTCACCTTTAGATTTTATTAATTTATTTTCTAATAATAGATCTAAAAGTTCCATTCCCATTTTTGAAGTTTCAAAATCAATAGCTGGTACATGAGACATATCTCCACCATCGCTAAATGCAGCTTCTGCTCCTTCTTGAGCTTTTCTTGCTTCCTCTTCTCCGTGGATTAATTTAGTAACTTCAAATGCAAGTACTTTTTTAGCTTCGTTGATCTCTTTTCCTTCTAAACTAGCAAGTCTTCTTACTTCGTCCATAGGTAGGAATGTAAGTAGTGCTAAACATTTTTCTACGTCAGCATCATCAACGTTTCTCCAGTATTGATAGAATTCATATGGAGATGTTTTTTCTGGGTCAAGCCATAGAGCACCTTTGGCAGTTTTTCCCATTTTCTTTCCTTCACTATTTGTAAGAAGTGTACATGTCATAGCATATACTTGTTTTTGTTTTTTCTTTCTAACTAGATCTACTCCAGCTATCATGTTAGACCATTGGTCGTCTCCACCTAGTTCCATTACACAACCATATTTGTCGTTAAGTACTAAGAAGTCATATCCTTGCATTAACATATAGTTGAATTCTAAGAAAGAAAGTCCAGCTTCCATTCTAGTTTTGAAACATTCTGCAGCAAGCATTTTGTTTACTGAGAATTGAGAACCAATATCTCTTATAAAATCAATATAGTTCAGTCCTAAAAGCCAGTCAGCATTATTTACAAGTAAAGCCTTTCCATCACTGAAATCTATGAATCTTTCCATTTGTTTTTTAATAGAAGCAACATTATGAGCAATTGTTTCTTTAGTCATCATTTTTCTCATATCTGTTCTTCCACTAGGGTCACCTATCATTGCTGTTCCCCCACCAACTAGGGCAATAGGTCTGTGTCCAAATCTTTGCATATGTGCCATAAACATCATAGCAATAAAGTGTCCTACGTGAAGACTGTCTGCTGTTGGGTCAAACCCTATATAAAATGTGATCTTTTCCTTTCCAAGAAGTTCTCTCATCTCATCTTCGTGAGTAAACTGTTTTAAGTATCCACGATCTAGCAATACATCTAATACATTTCTGTTATCCATATTCTCCCTCTCCGTTATTCCATTTTTTAATATTTTAACATAAAACCATTGGTTTTTAAAGTCTTTTAAAATCAACATCTCTTAATTTTTGTCATAAAATTGTATAGTATACATTATACTAAAAAAAACAAAAAAACGCCACAATTAATTTTTATATTACCATTTTTTTAGTACTTTTTAGCATCAAAAAGGCTGTTGCATTTCAAAATTTATAAAATAAAATTCTTGGCATTAGAGATTCTTTCGTTATTTATGCAGCGAAACAGAATACTGAAAATTTGACTGTTTGAACGAAGTGAGTTTCAAATTTTCTTTCTGTAAGCAAAATAAATAGAAAGAATTGATAGCTAAGAGAATTTTATTTTATACTGATTTGCAACAGCCTCTACTCTCATACTATATAATATAATTTTAAATATTCTCTTTTTCTTTTTTCAATGCTATTCCAATAGATATAAATAGTCCCCCAAAAACTATTATACATCCAAGTGACATCATTGCTATTGCACTGCTTCCCATATGACCCTCCTAAATTCTAATACCTTCTTTTATAACTACTGGTTCTTCCCATTTCTTCTTATAGAAGATTGTTGCACATATAAGCATTGTTGCAACAGTTCCCCATCCAAATACAAGTCCTCCAAAATTAACTTCTGTAACACCTTTTATAAAGTTTGTTACCACTGTAATTCCAAGAAGTGTTGGTGTAACATATTTAAGTAGGAAATCAAACCATTTACCAATTTTAAAATCTGAATGTTCATTTGCAGCAATTCTAATCTTATCTATTCCATAGTATCTGCATACTAAGACTGGTTCTATAAGTCCTAAAGTTGCTATTATATAGTTTCCTACATGGGCATCTACTATATCAAGTATGTAGTTAAAACCTGCATATGTAGAGAAACATGCACTTCCTGTAAGACCTACAAGTGAGATTATTGATACAAGCTTTTCTCTTTTGATATTAAACTTATCAAGTGCTCCTGTTGTAAATGATTCAAGCATTGATAGACTTGATGAAAGTCCTGCTACAAATAGACATAGGAAAAATACAAATCCGATTATTCCCTGAAGCACAGTGTTTGATGTAATAGTTGAAATTGCTATTGGGAATGCTATAAAAGCTATTCCAGCTCCATTACCAAATGAGTTAAAGTCCACACCAAGATTATTTACAAGATATCCCAATGTTGAGAATACTGTAATCCCTGCAATTATATCAAATGAAGCATTTGATAATACTGTTATAAATGAGCTGTTTACTATATCCCATTTTTCAGGAATATATGATCCATAAGCTATCATAACTCCAACTGCCAATGTTGTTGAGAAAAATACCTGTGCATATGCTGCAACCCAGATACTAGGATTTAGTATCTTTTCAAAGTTTGGAGTAAATAGTGCATTAAGACCTATTGCAGCTCCATTTAATCTAACTGAGTTAAACATAAAGATAACCATTAAGATCATAAGAAGTGGAGTAAATATTTTAGAAGCTTTTTCAATTCCTCCTGAAATCCCCTTCTTAACAATTATCCAGTTACCAAACCATACTACAAGTATAAATCCAAGCATATATTTACTGATTCCTGCTCCAAAGTCAAATGGTCCATTGGCACTTCCAACTATCATCCCCATTAACTTTCCAGGATCAGACATCCAGTTTATAAATCCAAAAGCATGTGCAAGTGAATATACCATAAATACCACTGAAACTGATATGATTGTACAATAGAACATCATAACCACAATAGGTATCATTATTTGAACCCATCCAAACCATTCAAATCTCTTCCCCAAGGTCTTGAATGCTTTAGTTGATCCTCCACGGACATTTCTACCTAACTGATACTCAAGTATCATAAGTGGAACTCCGCAAGTGAATATAGCTACGATATATGGAAGGAAAAATGCTCCTCCGCCATTTTTGTATGCCTGAAAAGGAAATCTCCATAGGTTTCCAAGTCCTATTGCAGCTCCAACTGCAGCATAGATAAATCCTTTTCTACTGTTCCACAACTCACGTTTAGCCATGTTATCCTCTCCTTTTTTCTGTTTTTTAAAATAAAAAAAGGCAATCTGCTAGATTGCCTTTAAAATTACTATTTATATAATATATCTCCACGCACTCATGGAAATATACAATCAAAAATCATATTATTTCAGAGTTACATAGATAGAGATATGTTATCAATAGACATAAGCCAACTTCTAACATTTTTTAATCTGCTATTTGTTTTTTCTATGTAGCTCCACCACCAACATTGTAGCATAACGTTAGATTGTCTCATGTTGATAACCTCCTCTTTTTTTATTCTTAGAACAAGTATAGTATAAAAAAACTCATTTGTCAATAGTTAATAACCTTTTAAAAATGAGGCTATTGCATTTGTAAAATTATAAAAATAAAATTCTCTCTGGTATCAATAGTCTCTATTTATTTTGCTCACAGAAAGAAAATCCGAAACTCACTTCGTTCAAACAGTCGTATTTTCAGTATTCTGTTTCGCTACATAAATTACGAAACTATTTCTAATATCGAGAATTTTAATTTTTTACAAACTTCCGATAGACTCATTTTTCTATAAACTATTGAGATTTTTATCAAGATATTCCATCACATCTAAAAGGGAATCAAACTTTCTAGTAGCCAGTTTATCCTCTTCAGGAGTAAAATGAATTGTATCCTCAACTACAAAACATCTTATTCCACCATTGTGAGCAGCAGTAGCACCATTTACAGAATCTTCAATAATTACTGCTTCATCTTTTTCCACTCCCATTTTTTCACAAGCCTTATTAAAAACCTCAGGATCAGGTTTACTTCTTGTTACCTCATCACCAAATACAAAGTCATCAAAATAATCATAAACTCCTGTAAATTTAAGGTTTCTCGTAGCACTCTCTCTTCTCGTTGAAGTTGCAACAACACATTTAAGTCCAACTTTTTTTATAAATTCAAGAAGTTCAACTACACCTTTTTTTAGCTTTACTCCTCCTTCAGCTTTCATAATCTCCCTTTGTTTATCTCTTTTTCTTTCAATTATCTCTTTAGCCATATCAAGACCGTATCTTTTAGCTAAAATCTCAGTAGTTCTTGCATAATTCCCACCTTTGATTTCTCTTAAATCCTCATCTGTAAGCCCCAGATTCATCTCATCACTAATTGCAAACCATGCCATATTAGCAAGTCTTTCACTGTCTAAAATAACTCCATCCATATCAAAAATCACTAATCTCAAACTCATAATTTCACTCCATTTGTTAAATATATATTTCCATATAATTTTACCACTATAACAGTGTAAAGACAACTTTGGTGTAAATAAAAAAGAGAAACCATAAGGTCTCTCTTAACTTAAAAAACAATGAACCATTGTTACATATGCTATTGTTCCACCTGCTATACTTAAAAGCATATTTCTCTTGTATATGTGAAGCCCTATAACAATTGCACTGGCTATAAATTTGCATATTACACCTTTAGGATCTGCAAAGGATATATCTTTATATGAATATACAACTAAAAGCCCCATTACAGCAAAAGGAAGAACTCTTCCTAAATATTTTACAAAATCTGGTATTTTCTCTGGATCTGGAAAAAGTATAAAAGATATACATCTTGTAAGTACAGTTCCAAATACAGCAAGACCAATAGTTATAGCTATCTGATATTGTGTCATCTATAGATCCTCTCCCTTTTTCTTAAAATAGCAAATACTACAAGCATCAATGCCATAGCTGGTACAACGAAATAATCCGGTCTAGGCAGAATGTTTCTAAAAATCAAAAATGAGATTATAGAGCATATAAGCCCTGCAATAGCTGGTGTATGATTTTTTTGAGTAAGCCATTGTTCCATAAATATAACTAAGAACAGTGCTGTTAATACAAAATCCAGTCCCTTTATCTGTATAGAGATAAAGTTGCTAAGTATTGCACCTATTGTAGCTCCACCTACCCAATAGATGTAGTTAAGCCATGTAATATGCAGCATAAACCACCCCTTATCTATATGTGGTGGCAATTTTACATCACAGTTGATGGAAAAACTCTCATCACAAAGTCCAAATATCAGAATATATTTCTTCCATCCTGTATTTTTAAACTTATCTAACATTGAAAGTCCATAAAATATATGCCTTGCATTTACCATCACTGTAAGAAAAAATATAAGCATTGGATTAAATGGAGAACGTAATATCTCCACAAATAAAAATTCAAGTGAACCTGCAAATACTGCAGCACTTGTTACAATTGGATAGATCATTGGAAATCCTGCTTCCCTCATGATAAATCCGTAAGACATCCCTAAAAATAAAAAACCTGCCAAAATTGGTATTGTTCTTGGAAAAGCTAATTTTAAAGCTTCTTTACATCTTGACATAACTTTTTTCTCCTTATTTTCTTCATATTGTTGTAGATACCGATTAGAATTTTACTACAATTTCTATAATTATGTCAATTTATTTATAATATTTTTATTTTAAATACTATTTTTTTAGTACAAACTTCCTTTAAAAGATGCTTTTTTCCTTTGACAATACTATATAAAAGAAGTATAATATCTATACAATCGTATAAGGATTGGGGGTTCATACATTTCCTTTACCTTGACGGAAGGGTTAGAAAAGTTCGTCCTAGCGAAAATGTGTTACCGTTTTTTGAAAATTTTCGGTAGACCCTAGCTTGGGAGAGTATCTTCGTGACGTAAACAAGTTAAAAATTTTCAGATTAAGAGGTATTGTAATAATTTTACTTTACCTCTTTTTCTTTTTTAGATAATAAAAAAAGCTCCCTTCAAATGAGGGGAGCTTTAATTTACTCAACTATTTTTTTATGTTATAGAATACGTTAATTCCGTTGTATTGAGCCATTGATCCTAATTCTTCTTCAATTCTTAATAATTGGTTATATTTAGCCATTCTGTCAGTTCTTGAAGTTGAACCAGTTTTGATTTGTCCTGCATTTGTTGCAACAGCGATATCAGCTATTGTAGCATCTTCAGTTTCTCCAGATCTGTGAGAAACTACTGCAGTCATTCCAGCTCTTTTTGCCATTTCGATAGCATCTAAAGTTTCAGTTAAAGTACCGATTTGGTTAAGTTTGATTAAGATTGAGTTTCCAGCTTTTAATTCGATTCCTTTTTTAAGTCTAGCTGTGTTAGTTACGAATAAGTCGTCTCCAACTATTTGAACTTTATCTCCGATTTTAGCTGTTAGTAATTGCCATCCAGCCCAGTCGTCTTCTCCTAATCCATCT
Organism: Fusobacterium sp. DD2; assembly: GCF_018205345.1. Lineage (NCBI taxonomy): Bacteria > Fusobacteriati > Fusobacteriota > Fusobacteriia > Fusobacteriales > Fusobacteriaceae > Fusobacterium > Fusobacterium sp. DD2. The sequence goes on along the minus strand of NZ_JADRHM010000027.1, from coordinate 13,299 downwards.
TCTATTGATTTAATTGGGTATTTTTCAACAAGTTTAGCATACCATTCTACCATTTCTTCAGAAGATCTTACTACTCCACCTTCTCTTTTGAAGTGGTATTCGAATTTTCCGTCTTTTTCTTCGCAGAATTCACTTGAAGCAGCGTCAATAGCGAAAGTTACGTCTTTTCCTGGTTCATATCCTGCAGCTTTGATAGCTTCCATGATTAGGTCAAGAGCTCCTTCTGTACCATTGATTTTTGCTGGAGCATATCCACCTTCGTTTCCTACGTTAGTAGAATCTCCCATTTTCTTTAATAATTTTCCTAAGTGATGGAATACTTCGCATCCCATTCTCATAGCTTCTGCAAATGTTTTTGCTCCTACTGGTTGGATCATGAATTCTTGTACGTCAACTGCAGAGTCAGCGTGAGATCCTCCGTTTAGGATGTTCATCATAGGTAGAGGTAATTCTTTAGCGTTTACTCCTCCTAAGTATTTATATAGAGGCATTCCTAATGCTTGAGCTGCTGCTTTAGCTACTGCTAAAGATACACCAAGTATAGCGTTTGCTCCTAATCTTCCTTTATTTGGAGTTCCATCTAATTCTATCATAGCTGTATCTATTGCAACTTGGTCAATAGCGTCCATTCCTAAGATAGCTTCTTTTATTTCAGTATTAACGTGGTTAACTGCTTTTAAAACTCCTTTTCCTAAGAATCTTGATTTGTCTCCATCTCTTAATTCTACAGCTTCATAAGCTCCTGTTGATGCTCCTGATGGAACTGCTGCTCTTCCCATTGCTCCACATTCTAGCATAACATCTACTTCAACTGTTGGATTTCCTCTTGAATCAAGTATTTCTCTAGCTACTACATCGACTATTCTTGTCATCTAAAAAACCTCCTAAGTGTTTTTGTTTATTAATAATTATATCACAATTTATTATCTTTTTAATATATTTTAACCAATTATTCTTTTACTCTTATAACTTTAACTGAGTTTGTAGTTCCTTTTTGGAATATCTTTTCTCCACAAGTTGCTACTACGATATCTCCTGGTTCAGCAAGTCCTAAATCAACTGAAATCTTTTCAGCTAATTTAAAGAATGATTCTAATGTTTCAATGTTTTTATCACAGTAAGGTACAACACCTCTTAAGATTGACATTTGGTTAGCTGATATTTCATCATTAGTAATTCCAAGTATAGTTGCTTGTGGGAAGTATCTTCTCATATCTCTTACAGCTCTTCCTGATTGAGTTGCAACAGCTATTACTTTTGCTCCTAATTCTTCACTTACGTCAGCAGTTCCTTTTGCCACTGCAGAAGTTATTGTAGCTTTACGTTTGCTGAAGTTTCTTTGAACTTCTACTAATGGATCCATTTTTTCTGCAACATGAACCATTACAGTTACAGCTTCTACTGGATATTTACCTTTAGCTGATTCTCCTGATAACATTACACAGTCAGTACCGTCTAATATAGCATTTGCTACGTCGTTTACTTCTGCTCTTGTTGGTCTAGGATTTTTGATCATAGAGTCAAGCATTTGAGTAGCTGTAATAACTACTTTTCCTACTTCATTACATCTCTTAATCATCATTTTTTGAGCTACTGGTACAGCTTCAAGTGGGATTTCTACTCCAAGGTCTCCTCTTGCAACCATGATACCATCAGATGCTGCTAGGATTTCTTCGAAGTTATTTAATCCTTCTCTATTTTCTATTTTAGAAATGATTTTTACTCTCTTTCCACCATTTTCATCTAGTACTCTTCTTACTTCTCTTACGTCATCAGCTTTTCTTATAAATGAAGCTGCAACATAATCTATTCCTTGTTCACAACCAAATTTAAGGTCGCTAATATCTTTGTCTGCAAGTGCTGGAAGATTTACGTTTACATTTGGAAGGTTAACTCCTTTGTTTTCTCCTAAATCTCCACTATTTTGTGCAATACATTTTACTTCGTTTCCTTTGATTTCTTTAACTGTAAATGCAAGTAGACCGTCATCTATAAGAACTGTATCTCCAACTTTTAAGTCACGAGCAAATCCTTCATAAGTAACTGCTACTCTCTCTTTATTTCCTATAACTGATTTGTCAGTTGTTATTGTAAATTCTTGTCCTGCATCGATAGATACATCTTGACCACCTTCAAGTTTTATAGTTCTGATTTCTGGTCCTTTAGTATCTAGTAATAAAGCCGCTCTTATTCCAGTTTCCTTTTGAGCTTGTCTGAAGTTAATTATTCTATTTCCGTGCTCTACGTAGTCACCATGAGAGAAGTTTAATCTCATCATGTTCATTCCTGTCTTTAAAAGTGTCTTTAACATTTCCACTGATTCTGTTCTAGGTCCAATTGTACAAACTATTTTAGTTTTTTTCAATATCCTCACCTCAAATAAATATTATCTAAATTGTTTCGTAGTTTACACAGTTTTTAAAAATATACCCTTACCCAATAATTAACCTTTTAGTATAAACTTACCTATATTGAATTCTATACCAATGTAAATATTTTATCAAGAAAATTAACGTATAGTTTTTAACCTTTTTATGAGTACTTTTTGACTTTAGGTAAAATTAGTTTTTTATTTTCAATATTGGTATAAAGTCAAATAATTCAAAGGTGGTATAAGGTATTAATTTTTTGTAAAAACCTCTGATAAACTTACTAAAAATTTAATATCAATAAAAATTATCCACTTGTATTTGAAAAAATCATAAAACCAAGAGTGATTTTTTTGAATACAATTAACAAATGTTCACTCAAATCTCATTATATAAAAACACCCCTTTGAAACAAATTTTGTATCACCAGGGGTGCTGATATCATTATTATATCAGAATATGTTCAAAAATTTACTTTGACATCTCTGTTACGAATTTCTTTGTTATCTGTTGAGGTCTTGTTATAGCTCCTCCTACAACTACTGCAAAAGCTCCTAATTCAAGTGCTTTTCTTGCTTTAGCTGGAGTATCAAGATTTCCCTCACCAATTACAGGTATAGTTACTGCTTTAACTACCTTTTCTAACTCTGTTAAAGGGTCATTTCCCTTAGTGTAACTTGTATATCCAACAAGTGTAGTTCCTACGATGTCAAATCCAACCCTTTGAGCTTCTACGGCTTCCTCTACACATGAGATATCTGCCATAAAAACCTGATCTGGATACTTAGACTTTGCTTCTTTCATTAGATCTTCAAGCTTACGACCATCTGGTCTCTCTCTTTTAGTACCATCTATAGCAATTACATCTACACCTTCAGCTGCTAATGCATCTATCTCTTTCATTGTTGGTGTAATGTATACCTGGTTATCACCATATTGCTCTTTTATTATTCCTATTATTGGAAGTTTAACATTCTTTTTAATCTCCTGAATATCAACAACTGTGTTAGCCCTTATTCCAGAAGCTCCTCCTACAAGTGCTGCATATGCCATTCTTCCCATAATAAATGAACTGTGTAATGGTTCATCAGGTAATGCCTGACAAGAAACAATAAGTTTTCCTTTTACTTCATTTAGTCTATTCATAATATTATACCTTCCTAATCTTATTTTGCCAATACTTTAAATATTACTTTCTTAATAGTCTCTGGATTTACACCATATTTTATAAGTGCCATATGTGGCTCTCCTGGGAATAGTGCTAAGAATCTTGTGTTATCAAGATGGATGTGCATCTTAGTCTTTCCTTGAGCAATTTCACAATCTCCAGCTTCATCATATGCTTTAGTTACTTTTACATCATCAGTATATCCAATTACTTCGTCTCCTTCTAAAACTACATGGATATCTATATATTTTTTATGAGTTTCATAGAATCCATCTTCCTCAGCTTTAGTTTTTGGAGCATCAGGGCAATTGAAATAAATTACATCTCCATCTATAACGTTTTTCCCAACTTTTGGATTTTTATATTTTCCTGCAGCTATAAAATCTATAGCTTTATCCAACTCTTCTGATATTCCCTTATATGTTTTAATATCCTTAATTTCTCCGTATATCATCTCATTCACCCTCTTAAAGTTTTTAATACTTTCATTCTAAAAAATATACCTTTTTATACTCTTTGTCAAAGTTTTTTTACTGAAATTTACTTATATTTTACCAATCTTTTTAAGTAAAAGATACTCTGCTCCAAGCATACCGGCATTATTTCCAAGTTCTGCAAATTTTACTTTCAGATTTTTCTTATAATTTTCTCCAAGTTTTCCATCTAGACTTTTTAATACTCTATTTAAAAGATAATCACCTTGCTTTGTAACTCCACCACCTATCACTATAAGTGAAGGGTTAAATATATATGCAATAGTGCTAAGTCCATCAGTAAAATAATCAATCCATCTGTCAACTATCTTTCTTATCTTTTCATCTCCAGATTTTTCAAGGTCAAAAATCTCTTTTCCATTGAGCTCTTTTCCTGTTTCCTCTTTCACCATTCTAACAAGTGCAGTAGCTGATGCATATCTTTCAAAGCATCCTTTTTTACCACAAAGACATTCCACTCCATCTTTTACTATTTGAATATGTCCAAACTCTCCAGCAACACATGTATCACCTCTAAAGATATCATCATTTAATATGATACCTCCACCAATACCTGTTCCAATAGTAAGGCAGATAAAGTTTTTAGCACCTTTTCCAGCACCTATCCACTTTTCTCCCAATGCTGCACAGTTAACATCATTTTCAAGAACTGCTGGAAGATTATATTTATTTTCCAGTCTTTCTACCAGATTTGTTCCAATCCATCCAGGTATAATTGGATTTCCTCCAATTACTTTACCTATGCTTCCATCTATCTGTCCAGTTCCTGATACAGCAATTCCTAAAATCTCTGATGATAGATTTTCATCAATTACTTTACAAATATTATTAAAAAGATTTTCTACTCCTTTTGAGCAGTCTGTAGGGAACTCCCCTGTTGAAAGGATAGTTCCATTTTCTCTTAGAAGTCCATACTTTACAGCAGTACCTCCAATATCAATTCCAATTACTTTCATTTCTTCCTCCATATAATACCCATATCCTATAATAGATTGAGAGAGTGAACGTATCCACTCTCTCTTTATCTTAACATATTTTACTCTTTTATCCCATTATTAAGTTTGGAAGGAATGTTATTATTGATGGGAATATAGTAATTGTAACTAGAGTTAAGAATATAGGTATCAAGAATGGTAATACCCCTTTGGTTACCGTACTAACTGGCATTTTACCTACTTGTGCAACTACAAATAGTGCCATTCCCATAGGTGGAGTTAAGATTCCAATCATCATATTAAGAGTTGTCATTACTCCAAAGAATATCAAGTCTATTCCAACATTTGCCGCTACTGGTATAAGCATTGGCAGTACTAAGAATTGAAGTGCTAATGCATCTATAAACATTCCTAAGAATAGTAGAAGTGCATTAATCATTATAAGTACTGTAAGCTTAGAGTCAGCAAAGTGCATAAATCCATGAGCTATCTTCATAGCTATCTGTTCTCTTGCTATCATATCTCCAAAGAATGTAACAGTTATAATCATAAGAACTGTAACACCACTGATTGCCATTGCTTCAACACAGTGTTTGAAGAAAGATGTAAGAGTAAGTTCTTTATAGATAAATGCTCCTAAAATTACTGAATACATAGCTGCAACAACAGCTGCTTCAGTAGGAGTAAATAGTCCTGAGAAAATTCCTCCAATTATTATAACAGGTGTAAGTAGTGCCCAGAAAGATTCTTTAAATGCGTGTACCTGCTCTTTAAAAGTACATTTCTTAGCCTTTCTATAACCTCTTTTTTTACATATAAAATAGTTCATTATCATTAGAGCTATTGTAGTTAAAACACCTGGAACAAATCCAGCCAGGAATAGTTTTGCTATTGACTGGTTTGCAATAACTCCATATATAATCATACTGATACTAGGTGGAACAAGTGGTCCTATGATACATGAAGCTGCAGTGATACCTCCACAAAGGTCATCATCATAACCTTCATCTCTCATAGCTTTTATCTCAAGTTGTCCAAGTCCTCCAGCATCTGCTATAGCTGAACCAGACATTCCTGAGAATATTAGGGAAGCTGCTACGTTAACGTGTCCCATACCTCCAGTATAGTGACCAAGTAAAGCTTTTGCAAAGTTAAATATTCTCTCTGTGATACCTGAACCATTCATAAGTATTCCAGTAAGGATAAAGAATGGCACACTTAACAAGCTGAAACTGTTTAAACTGTCTATTAGTTTTGCTGAAGCAAAGTACACTACATTCCATCTTCCTAACGAGAAGTAGAAAAGTGTTGCTGCCATTAGTGACCAACCTACAGGTACTCCAGCAAATATCATTACAAGCCATACTGCAATTGTTACAAATCCTGCATATTGTGCAATATGAATATAGTTAGAAAGTCTTAAAACATCAAATAATTTAGGGTTAACAGCAAGTATAGCAACTATGGCTATAAATGCTATTACGAAAAATATAGGTTTTATTAGAACTTTTCCATTTTCATAGTTCTCTTTATATGCCTGATAGAAACGATAAATCATAAGTATTGCAACAACTGGCATTGCTAAATACATCCATCCACTAGATATCTTAAGTGATACAAGTTCAAATATCCATTTTTTCTTGTATAAAATATTTCCTAAATATCCCATAAATATTATACAGATAAATATTATAATTTGAGATATTGTAAAAACAACTTTTTGCACCTTAGGTGAGAATCTTGTAAATAGGAAATCTATAAGTACATGTGACTGACTTCTTATTCCCATACTGATTCCTAGCATCCCAACGTAAACAAATATCAAACCTGCAAGTTCCTCACTCCAAGTCAGAGGGCTTCTAAATACCTGTCTTGCAAGTATTTGTAATACAAGGATGACAAACATCCCCATAAACAGAGTTCCTCCGATCCACTCTTCTAACTTATCAATAATTTTCATACTTACTCCCTTATTCCTTCTGTCCTTCTATAATTTCTGCTACTATCTAACAGAGTTTATTTCTTTTATTGCTTCTTCTCCAACTTTTCCATTTTTCTTAATGTATTCATCGTAAACTGGTTGCATTGCAGCTTTAAATTCATCAGTATTTGGTTCAGTGATTGTTACACCGTGGTCTTGGAAGAATTGTTTTAAATTAGCTTCTTCTGTAACAAATAGATTTGTATGATATTTAGCTGCGTCAACTGCTGCATCTTTAACTACTTTTCTTAATTCTGGTGTTAATCTATCCATAGTATCATTTGACGCTAAGTATAATTGGTCATTTATAATATGGTTAGTCATTGCAAGGTATGGTTGTACCTCATAGAATTTTTGAGCTCTGATTGCTGATAATGGATTTTCTTGTCCATCAACAGAGTGAGTTTGTAATGCTAAGTATACTTCTGAGAATGCCATAGGTGTAGGTGATGCTCCTGAGTATTTAGCATAGTTAAGGTTAGCTGGTGCTGTAGGAACTCTTAATTTTAATCCTTCCATATCTTTTATAGAGTTGATAGCTTTGTTTGAAGTAGTTTCTCTAGTTCCGTTATAACCTTGAGCTAAAATAGTGATTCCTAATTCGTTGTAGATTCTTTCCATTAATTTTTTACCGAATTCTGTGTCCCAAGTAGCTCTTTGCATGTGTTGGAAATCTTTCATCATGTAAGGTAATGTGTAAGCTTCAGCTTCTGGGAAGAATATTGAGAATCTTCCAAGTTCAGCAAATGTAAAATCTAGTGCTCCACCTTCAAGTTGTTCAATCATACTTCTGTCGTCTCCTAATTGTCCACTTGGGAAAATAGCGATTTCGATTTTTCCATTTGATTTGTCTTTAACCTCTTTTGCGAAGTATTCAGCTGCTTTGTATTCATTTGAAGATGTTCCTGCAACCATTCCCATTTTCAAATTGTATTCAGCAGCAAATGCAGCGGTAGTCATTACCCCAAATAAAATTCCTAATCCGATTAAACTTTTTTTCATAATTGAACCTCCTACGTTTTAATTTATTCCTGTCTTAGTCTTCCATGTTTTCGTTAAAAATGATTCTTGATTTTGATATATCCCAAACACTATCAAGGTTCTTTTCCTTGTATAGTATTTCAAACATTTTCTTTCCTGCACTGTATCCCTCAGAAGAAATCTCCTCCATAACAGTGGCAGTTATGATTCTTTTTTTCAGTAGATTTTTTATAATTCTACCTATTCCATTTGTAACAATCTTTTTCCCATTAAGAGTTTTCTTTGGAAGTTTCTCCAAAATATCATGGGCATATCTATTTATGTAAATTCCTTTTATATCATCATTTTCACAAGCATTATGTATGAGCTCAATACTGCTTTCTATTCCATTTCCATTTATCGGTCCAATAACCTTGATGTCTGTCTCTTTTATTCTATTTAAAAATCCATTTAAATAAGCCTTAGATGAAACTTTGTCATCTCCATTATCTATAACTAGCAGCTTTTCTCCTGAACGTAAAAGTGTTGCCATTATTCCAGCAGCAATCTTACCCTGTTTTTCATGGTCAGGTCCCACGTGAGGCACATGTTCATGTAATCCAATTCCCAAAGATATAACCTTAATCTTTGAAAGATGTGGTTTTAATACCTCGTATATTTTATCTCTATCAAGTGGTGTAATAATAATTCCATCCAGCTCTTTTCTTTTTAATACTTTCTGCAACAATTTGACTTGAGCTTCAGGATTATTAATATCTGTTGTCTGTATATCCAGGTTATAGTTATATGGTTTAAACTCTTTTCCAGCTTCCTCTATACCTCTTTTTATCTCCTGAGTATAAAACTGATTTTTTGACTCTACTACCAGAGCACATACTTTTTTCTTTTTCTTTCCAGCTAGAGAGCTTCCAATGTAATTCTTTTCATAGTTTGTTTCCTTAACCAATTCAAGTATTTTATCTTTAGTCTCTTTCTTGATTAATGAACTACCATTTATAGCTCTAGCTACTGTAGTTCTACTAACTCCAAGCCTTTCAGCTATCTCTTTTTGTGTTATCATAATTTACCTCTTTTCTTTTATGGTCACGTGTTCATTAATTAATAATAATATATCCTTTTTTTTAAGTTTTGTCAATAGCATAGTTGAAATTAATATATTGTTTTAGAACAAAAAGAACTTAAACTACCTTTTTTTTACTAATAAAAAATATGATTTTTATCTTTTTTAACCTCTATCCTGTTGACATTTTTTAGGCAAATTATATGTAAAAATTAAAGTGGATAATTATTATAAAGTTTTCTCTTTCCGTAACATATGTTACCTGAAATTTTACTTTTTTTTGCTATTATATAACTATCAAAGAATGGAAAGGTGATTAAAAATGACTAATATTAAAAATTTAGAATTAGAAAAAATATTTGATTTAAAAGAAAAAATTAATTATATTCCCAATGACTACTCAATGAAACTTATAGCTCAAAGAGAAAGTGTAGTTCTTGCTCTTTTATCTCTTGATAAAGATGTTATTATTCCAGAACACAGTACAACTGGTGAAGCTTTTATAACAGTTTTAGAAGGAGAGGGTATTTTTAATTTAAATGGTACAGAGTATCACTTAGAACCAAGTAAAAGTATTATTATTCCTGCTAACATGCAACATAGTGTAAAAGCTTTAACAAAATTAAAATTTCTTCTAAACATCATAAAATAATTTTTTATCCATATTCTTTACTAAAAAAGTAAATAATTATTTATTGTTTTTTCTATCTATGATAAAATAAATCAGCAAAATATTTACAAGGAGGTTTATATGAAAAAAACTAAAATTCTATTTTATGACATGAAAGATTATGATATTGACTTCTTCTCTCAATATGGAGAAAAGTACAACTTTGAAATGAAGTTTTTAAAAGTAAAACTTTCTGAAGAGACTGCATATCTTTCAAAGGGATTTGATGTGGTATCAGCATTTACAAATGATGATATTGGAAAGGCAACAATTGATCTATTAGCTCAAAATGGTATCAAGCTGTTAGCTATGAGATGTGCCGGGTTTAACAATATCTCCTTAAAGGATATCAAGGGGAGATTTCAGGTAGTAAGAGTTCCTGCCTACTCTCCATATTCAATAGCTGAATATACAGTTGGAATGATACTTGCAGTAAATAGAAAGATACATAAAGCATATATCCGTACAAGAGAGGGAAATTTCTCAATAAATGGTCTTATGGGATTTGATATGTACAAGAAAACAGTAGGTATCATTGGTGCTGGAAAAATTGCCCAGATTCTTATTAAAATACTAAAAGGTTTTGGTACAAGAGTAATTGCATATGACCCATATCCTAATTATGATGTGGCAAAAGAGCTTGGATTTGAATTTGTAGATCTGGATACTCTCTATAGAGAGTCTGATATTATATCCCTTAACTGCCCTTTGACTCCACAGACAAAATACCTTATTAACAGAACTTCTATGAATAAGATGAAAGATGGAGTAATAATAGTAAATACAGGTAGGGGAATGTTAATAGATTCAGTAGATTTAGTTGAAGCATTAAAAGATAAGAAGATAGGTGCAGCTGCCCTTGATGTATATGAAGAGGAAGAGGATTACTTCTTTGAGGATAAATCAAGCCAGGTAATTCAGGATGATATTTTAGGAAGACTGCTTTCTTTCCACAATGTTCTTATCACTTCTCACCAGGCATTTTTCACACGTGAGGCAGTAGAGTCTATAACTAAAACAACTCTTGAAAATATTCAGGATTTTGTAGATGGAAAACCTCTTAAAAATCTTGTTCCTCAGGAATAGACAATAGAATAGATAATAAAAAAACTTCTCAAAGATTTAACTAAGAGAAGTTTTTTTATTTATATAAATATCATTGTCATTGCCATTACAAACATTCCTGCTACAAGTGAGTAAGTTCCAATATGGTTATCACTTTCCTGAGCTGATGGAATAAGTTCGTCAAGAGCTATATATACCATGATACCAGCAACTATAGCAAGTATCACTCCAAATATTCTGTCATCTAAATAATTATGCAGTGCCCAATACCCAATAAGAGCTCCAGTTGGTTCTGAAAGTCCAGAAAGTAGTGCTGCTCCAAAGGCTTTCTTTTTACAACCTGTTCCATAGTATATAGGTGCTGATACAGCTATTCCCACTGCTACATTGTGAATTGCTATGGCGATTGCAACAGATATCCCTAATCTTGTATCTTTAAGAGCTGAAGTAAAAATTGCAAATCCCTCAGGAAAATTATGTATAGCAATTGCTATTGCTGTCATTATTCCCATTCTATACATTGATTTGCTATGGTGTTCTTCATGCTGGTGCTCTTCCTCTTCTCCGTGGTGATGTCCATGGTGGTTGTGAGGAAGACATACCTTTTCTACAAATAGCATAAAAGCTATTCCACCGAAAAATGCTCCACTTCCAAGAAGTGACCCGTTCTTAGTGCCAAATATCTCTCCTAATCCCTCTATTGATTCTGGCAGGATTTCAACAAAGGCTGCATAAAGCATAACCCCTGCTGCAAAACCAACAGACCCTGCAAAGAAGTTTTTACTTTTTCTCTCTCCTATAAAGCCTAAAAGCCCTCCTGCTCCCATTGCCAAACCTGCAAAAAGTGTGAGTATAAAGGCGATAATAAAATTTTCTGTCTCCATTTTTTTGCCTCTTTTTTTATTTACTAATATCACTTAAAAAATTGCGTATATTTTTTTGTATCTCTTTTACCCTCTCATTTATCTCTTTGTTTTTTTCTACAGTATTTAGATTAATAACGATTTCTTCTAACTTTTTATCTTGTTTCATTTGCTCAAATAAATCTGTATATGATAGTCTTATGCTACCTCCTTCCCATCTATTCAAAACTTTAAACAGTTTCTCGCCTTTTTCTTCTTTTCCTATCTTTAATAAACTTTCTACAAAATCTTTTCCATGAAAAAATAAAACTTTCATTTGATAACCACGCTTAAATAAAACAATTATATCTATATTACCATAAATTGACATAAATATATCTTCAAAATTCTTCAGGAATATATCCATTTTTTTATTTTTCATTAGTGGATCATATAAATTTGCGATTAATTTCTTCCTTGAACCTAAGCGCTTTCTTTCTGTTAAATCCTCATCATTAATACCTGTTCCTTTTAATAAAGCAGTTATAGAAACTGCACCAATACTTAATTCATATTTATATTTCTTATCTTCACATAATAAATTAATGTTAAATAATTTTCCTTTTAATGTTTTTAAAGATACCTTATATCCGTCAAAATCAACATCTGGTTTAAATATCTTATTTGTTTTTAACGTCTTATCTCCTTTTTTTTCATCATTTATTTTAACTGCTTTATGGCCTATAACTTTCCCTTTAAATATGCCTGCCATTATTTTTTCAAAGATTATTCCACTAGTTGAATCTAGCCTCATTTCTTTATTAGTCAAAAATTTATAAAATATCAAACCAAGTAATACAAATCTACGTTCATTATCTTCTATTCCCTTTTTTAATTTTTTAAAAAAAGCAATAATATCATCTAATCTTTTAGGGGGAACTTCAATTTTAGATAATATACTTAAATTATCAATAAGAAATTCATTAAACATATGTAATTCTACCTCCTTATATTATATCACCTTTGTCAAGTTATTCATATTTTTTCTATATCTGTTTCTTACCAAATAATCCACCTTTATCTCTCTTTTTAGCTTTCTAGCTGTTCTTAATAAAAAATTCTTTTTCAAACTTGGATTTTAAAACTAAATTTCATAAACTATCCTCCTCACTTTTTCATAAAACTTTTGAAGTACAATGCACTTATGAATGTATTATAATATATTTATCTATAAATATCAATAGATAAATATAATTTAAAATAACAAATTTAAAAATACCTTAAAAAAGGCTGGTGCATCTCTAAAACTGTAAAAATAAAATTCTCAGCATTAGAAATAGTTCCGTAATTTATGCAGCGAAACAGAATACTGAAAATCCGACTGTCTGAACGTAGTGAGTTTCGGATTTTCTTTCTGTAAGCAAAATAAATAGAAACTATTTATAGCTAAGAGAATTTTATTTTTTACAAATTTGCACCAGCCTCTCATAATAGTAATTTAATTATTTTATTTAAAAATCTTAAAGATATCAAAGGTCAGTTTATTATATATTTTATTATATATGGCTTTTTTAGGATCTTTAATTATCCCTGTACCCTTTTTTCCATAAAATGGTACCACTGCTTTCTTTATCTCTCTTTTTAACTTTCCAGTTGTCCTTGCAGATAAACTCTTTTTCAAACTGGGTTTTCTAAAACCAAATTTCATAAAACTATCCCCCCTCAGTTTTACAG